>CAZCPW010000033.1:0-9111 GCA_964499925.1 uncultured Lachnospiraceae bacterium | reverse complement strand
TCCCGGTAAGCAAAGAAAAGGCATCATCTATCGATTGATGCCATGGTTTCATTCCGAAATCCGACACACAAGGTCCGTAGATGCTTGCGGTGTCGGTAAGTGTAGGAAGAAGAAATGTTAAATTTGTATTGTCAGAATACCCTAAATACCACTTGGGCGTTGCTTGCTTAATGTCATCAAAATTCACGAACGGAAGGTCTTCGCACATTAACTCGCCTCCGCCGCATGAAATGATTACATCACTTCTGTCATGTAAAAAGAAATCATTTATCTCCGCGCCGCAAGCTTCCGGCGTGTTGCTCTTTCCTATTCCTGTGTCCCTTCGGCAGTTGTCTCCGCATACATTCATAAATCCGCGCCTTTCAAACTCCGAAAGTGCCGAGTCGAAGCGTTCGATGTAAGGAGATGTTGCGCATCCGAAAGACGGTGCTATAAAGCCTATTCTTCCGCCGGGTTCAAGAAACTTTGGATATTTCATATGATTAACCTGCCAATTTTGAAATAATGTCTACCGAAGCCATAACTGTACTATTGGAAAGCATCGCATAAACCAAGTTGTTGCGATACAAGTATTCCATGACCGAATTGCTCCTTACGCATTCCAATATCCAATTGGTAATAAGTCCCGCATCGAGTACCATTGTAAGGCAGTAGATGACCCATACAAGGATGACGACCTCACAGATTGCAAGCGGAATGGCAATTATCTTGTTTACAAAGCTCACAACCGGAAGCTTTGAAATAAGCTTAAGTGTAGAAAGAAACAGATTGACAATCTTATAAACAATCACAAGCAGGATTAGCAGGATGACCGTTATAATAAAGATAATCATATCCTCGTCAAAATATTTCCTGACGGCAAATGCAATCAAGAGTACCAAAGCCGAGGCAATCGTAATTGAGATTACGGAACAAAGTTCCTTTACGGCGCCCTTCTTTAAGCAGGTCACTACCTTAAATATTAAAAATATCAACAGTAAAAAAAACGGAATATTTGCAGCAAACCAGTTCATTAAGCCCTCCATACCCTACTTAAATGTTACGGTGTCAATCGTACTGTCTGTCAGTACTATATATTTGTCCACGGAAACCGTCGGAATTATCAGATGTATATCCTGTTCATAGGTTCCTTCGAATTTCTTTGTTCCGTCAAAATAACCTATGTAAATATTCCGGTCTCCGTACAGTACGACCATGTTGTTTTTCAATATCACGTTTGAATAATCAAAATCAAACTCTTTCGCCCCGGTCATCTTGCCGGTTTTGTCGTAAATCTCCAAGCGGTATTTTGCCTCCGAAGAAGAATTGCGATAGACAATTGCAATCGCGTCTGCTCCGGTATATACCGAAAGAACCTCATCCGAAGAAAACATATCCGAGACGCTTACGGGCTTGTGTGCCCCTGCATAAACGCTCATTCTTTCCGAAGATACTGCAACTGCAGTTTCATTATCCAGGAATTTAACATACGGAACCATTATATCGGAGTAATTATAGCCGCTCACATAATTGTCGATATAATTCTGTCCTACGGATCCGAAATCGTAGAAAGCGACACTGCTTTTTACATCGTCACAATCAAGATAATAGTATGAAACGCAAACAAGCTCGCCGTTCGGAGAAATATCCAAATCAAGCGGATATCCGCTCTTTTCCATCGTGGTACGGAAGTAAGCATTCTCGTTTCCGTTCATGTCGTAATGATATATCCAGGTAACATCCGTATCCTCAAGAACCGCTACGACATACCCCGAAGAAGACGTCCGAATCTTCCTGATAGGCATATCCGTTGACACCGTTGCACTCTCACCGTCCGAAGTCTGTACATAAATCGAGCTGCCTCCGTAGTCGGCAAAGGCGACCGTGTCCCCGCATACGGAAATCAAGGGATTCTGCATATCGAAGGTCTGATTCCACAATAGTTTCCCGGTTGCATCAACGGCTCCCGCGCCGTCCTTACTGTAAGTCAGAATGCTCCCGTCAAACTCAACGACCTTTGCTCCGTCAGCAGAAGCATAATCCACGGAGTTCGTAATCGAATAACTTGAGAAAGTTTTTGTTTTTTCATATATAAAGTACGCTGCAAGGACTCCCGCAATGACCAAAATGATGATTCCGATGCGGTAGAACCTTGCAAATCTGTGCTTACGTACTTTTCTTTTTGCTCTTTCCAGACCGGTTTCTTCAGCGTCCGATCTGAATTTAACTACATTGTCTGCCATTTAACTGAATTTATAAATAGTCTTAGAAGAGTAATCCTTTCCGGGTCCGAATACACATGAAGGGAATTCAGGCCTGTTAATGCTGTCGGGGAAGAACTGTGTTTCAAGGCAAAGTCCCGAACGTACTCCATACTTTGCCCCATTCTTACCGATCTGATCGGCTATGCAGTTTCCGGCATAGAACTGCACACCGGGAAGATCTGTGTAAACATCCATTTTTCTTCCTGCAGCTTCGTCCGTTACTGTTGCAATATGCTTAAGGCTTCCGTCATAATCGTCGATTACGAAATTGTGATCGTAGCCGCTTGTAAGCAGCAGCTGCTCAACATCATCGTCAATATCGTCTCCGACTACTCTGCCCTTGGTAAAGTCCATAACTGTGCCCTTTACATCCTGAAGCTCGCCTGTGGGAATTGCTCCTTCCACTACAGGTGTGAACTTTGATGCATTGAGCCAAAGAACATCATTTAAAATTTTCTTTCCGGATTCAGCGCCCGAAAGATTGAAGTAGGAGTGATTTGTAGGATTGATGATAGTGTTCTTGTCGGATGTTGCGCCGTAAGAAAGAATCAGTTCATTATCCTCCGTAAGAGTGTAGGTAAGTGTAAACTTCTTATTACCGGGAAAGCCCATTTCCATATCGCCGATGCTTAAAGAAAAAGTAACAAAATTGTCGCCCTCTTCGTAATCCCAAATGCGCTTATGGCTTCCTAAATCGATATGGCTGTGAAGGTTGTTGGGTCCGTCGTTTACATCCACCTTGTATTTAACGCCGTCAATCGTAAACTCTGCCTTTCCGATACGGTTTGCGTTCGGTGCTATAACTGCGCCGAAGAAGCTGGGGTTTACTTCATAATCGGAAAGCTTGTCAAAGCCCAGCACGATATCCTCTGCCTTACCGTCCTTATTCGGAACGATGAGCTTTGTAAGGATTGCACCGAAGTTAATAACCTCTGCCTGCATACCCTTAGAGTTTGCAAGCGTAAAAGCATAAACCTCTTTTCCGTCTTTAGTAGTACCAAATAATTTCTTACTCATAGTAATGTACCTCTTTCTATAATTCTTTACGTCCCTCTAAGGCCCGTAATAATGTTACTTCATCAATGTATTCGAGGTCTCCGCCAACCGGAACTCCGCTTGCAATCCGCGTTACCTTTATGCCGGTAGGCTTTACAAGCTTGCTGATATACATGGCGGTTGTCTCGCCCTCAAGACTTGAATTGGTTGCAATTATCAGTTCCTTAACGTCACCCTCAAGTCTTTTGATCAGTTCCTTTAACCTGATATCCGCAGGCCCTATCCCAAGCATCGGAGAAATTGCTCCGTGAAGTACGTGATAAACGCCCTCGTATCTCCCCGTTTTTTCATATGCCGCTAAGTCCCTTGATGTCTCAACAACCATTATGACCGAATGGTCACGCGCGGTGTTTGAACAGATGGGACACACTTCTTTATCTGTCAGGGTAAAACATTCACGACAATAACGAACGTTCTTCTTGGCATCCACGATGGTATTGGCAAGTCGTTCCACCTTATCAAGCGGCATACTTATCAAATGAAAAGCAAGTCTCTGAGCCGATTTGTTTCCTATTCCCGGAAGCAGTGAAAGTTCCTCGATTAATTTGTTTATCTGGCCTCCGTACAGATTCATTTAAAATCCGAATCCTCCTAAGCCACCTGTCATCTTGCTCATGATTTCTTCGTTTGCCTTGTCAACCTGTCCCAAAGCTTCATTGAAAGCGGCAACTATCAGATCCTGAAGCATTTCAACATCGTCGGGATCAACCACTTCTTTATCAATGATTACGGACTTCACCTCTTTTGAGCCGCTTACGGTTACGCTTACAGCACCGCCGCCTGCCTTAGCGGTAAATTCCTTTGTCTCCATTTCTTTCTGGCTCTCTTCGGCCTGGCGCTGCATTCTCTGCGCCTGCTTCATTAAATTTGCCATATTTCCGGGCATTGCGCCTCCCGGAAAACCGCCTCTCTTTGCCATGGATATCTATTCCTCCTCTTCTATCGGCATATCTACCTTATCATTAATATCTCTTATATCACAATTATCTTTTTCAAAGCTTTTTGCATCCGTGGCCTGTTCAAGCTTTAGCTCAATTTGCTTGCCGACAAAAGATTCCACTAAAGCCTTAAATCTCAAAAAGCTTTCGTGAGCCGTACCGTCGGGATTTTCTTTATCGACGAAATGCGTATAGCCCAATCCGTTTAAGAATACAAGCAGCAGCTCCCCGTTTGGTCCGATTGAAGGTTTGGCAAGTTTCAAAAACGACTTATCCGACGAATCCGACGATGCCACTATCTTGTCCCATTTTGATGCAATAATCTTTATGTCATCAGGCACTGCCTCAGGAAGCGGAGCGCTTTCTGCCGGTTCTTTCTCTGCACTCTTGTCTAAAGAAACATCGCTCTTAGCTTCGAATGATACTCCCTTTTCAAGAGTTTCCTCAATACGCTTTACCCTCTCAAGAAGAGCGTCGTTTCCTGTTTCCATTTCAGGCTTGCAAAGCTTTATCAAGGCTACCTCTATCAGGACACGCTTCTCCGTTGCAAAACGAATCTGATTGGTGAGCTCGCTCAAAACACGTATATATCTGATAACTGTCATCGGTTCGACAAGCCTTGCCTCATCCTTAAGCTTTACTATCGCTTCTTCCGACATGTCGGCGATAACGGACATATCATCGGATGTACATGCAAGCAAAAGGTTTCTCAAATACCAGGTCATGTCGACCACGAACTGTGCTAAATTCTTACCTTCATTGACGGCCTGTTCCAATATCTCAATCGAACCGGATACATCGCCCGTCATGATTGCCCTGGTCAGATTACTGAAGGTTGAACTGTCAATCGTGCCCAACACCTCAAGTGTCATCTGATAGGTGAGCTTTTCCCCGTAATTAAACGCGATACATTGATCAAGAAGGCTGAGCGCATCACGCATCGATCCGTCAGCCGCCTTGGCTATATACTTTATGGCCGCGTCCTCGGCCTGAACACCCTCTATCTCAAGAAGTTCCTTCATGCGTCCCGATATGGAATCTATTCCGATTCGTCTGAAATCGTAACGCTGACACCTTGAACGAATTGTTACGGGGAGCTTGTGAACTTCCGTCGTGGCAAGTATAAAAACAATGTGTGCCGGAGGCTCTTCAAGTGTTTTTAGCAGCGCGTTGAAAGCTCCTGCCGAAAGCATATGAACCTCGTCCACTATATAGACTTTATATCGGCCATTCATCGGAAGATACTGAACTTCCTCCACTATCTGCCTTATATTGTCAACACCGTTGTTTGATGCTGCGTCGATTTCCACCACGTCAAGGCTCGTTCCGCTCTGAATGGCCTTACATGAAACGCACTCACAGCATGGGTTTACGCCATCCGGATTTTGACAGTTGATTGCTTTGGCAAAAAGCTTTGCAACTGAGGTTTTACCGGTGCCCCTGGTCCCGCAAAACAGATATGCGTGTCCGATTCTGTCTGACCTTATCTGATTGCTGAGGGTTGTAACAATATGATCCTGGCCCTTTACTTCCTCAAATTTGCCCGGCCTGAATTTACGATATAATGCTGTATAAGCCATTTATTTCTCCCTAATCTCCGAAGCTTATACCCGTCATCTTTGCTTCTTTGACAATGGAAGCCTCCGGATCGACAGCCTTAAGCTTTCCGGCAACTTCCTGCAAAGGAACCCTTACAAGCTCACGGTTTCTGATGCCGACCATTGCGCCGTAATCCTCTTCCAATATCATCTTGGCTGCCTCGGCACCGAGTCTTGTTGCAAAAACTCTGTCGTACGCGGAAGGCGAACCGCCTCGCTGCATGTGTCCGGGAACCGTTACTCTTACTTCACGTCCCGTCTTGGCGGTAATTTCCGCAGCTATTTCATAGGATACCGAAGGATAAGCCGAAGCTTTTAATGCTTCCTTGTATTCCTTCTTTGAAAGTTTTGCTTTTTCTTTGGATATGGCGCCCTCTGCAACAGCCAAAATCGTAAACTTGCTGCCGCCTTCATGACGCTTGTTGATGGCATCCACAATCTTATTGATATCGTACGGAATCTCGGGAATGAGAATAATATCGGCGCCGGCTGCAATACCGGCATTAAGGGTAAGCCATCCGACCTTGTGCCCCATGACTTCAACTATGAAAATACGTCCGTGAGAATCTGCGGTCGTATGTATGCAGTCAATCGCATTTGTGGCAACATCAACTGCCGACTGGAAGCCAAAGGTCATGTCCGTTCCGTACAAATCGTTGTCTATCGTCTTGGGAAGCGTGATAATATTCAGTCCCTCTTCCCTTAATAAATTGGCTGTTTTGTGAGTTCCGTTTCCTCCGAGTATTACAAGGCAGTCCAAAGAAAGTCTCTTGTAATTCGATTTCATGGCCTCAACCTTATCAAGACCGTTTTCATCGGGGTCGGTAATCGTCTTAAAAGGTGTACGTGATGTACCCAAAATAGTGCCGCCTCTGGTAAGAATACCGGAAAAGTCAGAAGAATTGAGCATTCTGTAGTCGCCGTAAATGAGTCCTCTGTAGCCATCTAAAAAGCCGTAAATCTCTACGCTTTCTCCGCTGTTAAACAGACTTTTTGCCACCCCTCTCATGGCAGCATTAAGTGCCTGGCAATCTCCTCCGCTTGTAAGCATACCTATTTTCTTCATGATTAGCCCCCTTGTCTGTGGATGATACGAATTCTGCTTATTTACCTGTGTAAAAATAAATATTGGCTCTAACCGATACTTGATTGCTTGCTTTTTTACTTCCGCAATCCTTCACTATTATACGATATTTCCTTTTCCATCTCAACCGATTCGACCCATTCCACGGTTGACTTTTTAAACCTGTTTTATTATCATTGTTTTCGATACCGTATCTGCACGGTCGTCATAGGTGCGTACGGATACCTTGGTCTTACGCAATGAGTGCCCACGAACCGTGTCAGGTCGGGAACGAAGCAGCACTAAGAGGGAATTCTCATGTGCCGTAAGGAAGCTGGGGTGTCTGCATCTGTGGCGGCTTTGCAGATACGGTATTGTCATGAAAGATTATTTTTCTTTATACGAAAATTGCACACTCTGTCCGAGGAACTGTAAGGCACGTCGTTTAGACGGTTGCCTCGGTGCCTGCGGCGAATCTTCCGAACTTTTCGTTTCAAGAGCTGCCCTTCACATGTGGGAGGAGCCTTGCATCAGCGGAGATACCGGATCCGGTGCGGTTTTCTTTTCGGGCTGCAACCTTCATTGCGTTTATTGCCAAAATCATGATATTTCCGCAGGAAACAGCGGTAAACTGATTTCAAAGGAGAGGCTCACGGAAATTTTTCTGGAGCTGCAGGCCCAAAATGCAAACAACATCAATCTCGTCACTCCGACCCATTTTCTTCCTCATGTTCTTTATGCCGCAGAAAAAGCAAAAGAAAAAGGGCTCAAATTGCCCTTCATATACAACACAAGCGGTTATGAGTCCGTTAAGAGTCTATCCCTTCTTGACGGTGTGATTGATACTTTTCTTCCTGACTTTAAGTATTTCAAATCGGAAACTGCCAAGCTTTATTCAAATGCCCCCGATTACCCCGATGTTTGCAAACGTGCGATAAAGAAAATGGTTAGCCTCACGGGTGCTCCGGAATTTGATGTGCGCGGTCTTATAAAAAAAGGCGTAATCGTTCGTGTGCTCGTGCTGCCGCTTCATACCAAGGAAGCAATGGACATCATCCGCTACCTCTATTCGGAATACGGAGACGATATCTACATTTCCATTATGAGTCAGTACACTCCCATTCCGAGCATCATTCCGGAAGGCGAAGAATACAGTTGCCTAAAAAGAAGCGTTACCGCAAGAGAATATGAAAAAGTCGTCGATTATGCTCTTTCGCTTGGTATCAAGAACGCCTACATACAGGAGGGCACGGTCAATCTCGAAAGCTTTATTCCGCCCTTTGACAATACGGGCGTTTAAGCTTCCTTTCGGAATTCCTTGGGGAAGCATCCCATTTCTTTCTTGAAAAGCCTGTAAAAATAACTCGTGTTTTCATAGCCTACGAGATCGCAAATATCGCTTACGCTTAGACTTGTATTCTTGAGAAGATAGCAAGCCTGGCTCAGCCTCTTTTCCTGCACAAGCTGTGTATAGGTCTTCCCTGTTTTCTTTTTAATAAACCTGCTCAGCCAATAGTCGCTGACCTTCAAAAGATTCGAAAGCTCTGTAAGCTCTCCGTCTTTATAATTTTCATCGATGTAACGATAAACTCTGAGCATCTTCTCGCTGTCGGTGTTATTTTCGCCCACCCTAACCTTTTCGGTCTGATTCATGAGTTGAAGTATCAAAAGGCCCATGGTAATTTGGTTGATACTTCTTTTCCCGGAAAGCTCATTTACAAGCGACCAAATAAGGTTTTCCACAAGATTCTGAACCGGCAGAACGTCGCTTACCTTAAAATGCAAAAACCCCGTTCTGTCATCATCGCGTCCGAGCATGCAGCCTATCAGGAAGTTACGAATCGGATTGTCTTCAACATCCATCATCTGAAGTGCACGGTCAAAGAAAGCCGGTACGACTATAAAGTTCACGGCAATGTCATCTTTGCCCGCAGGCTCTATTTCCTGAACGGCGTTCTGGTTTAGGAAAAGAAGCTCTCCCTCATTTAAGACAATTTCTTCGCCATTAACAATATGTGTGGTACTGCCCTTGCACATATAGATGATTTCTATGTAATTGTGGGTATGCTTGGGAAAATGAACGAACCTTGTATGAGGACGTATTTGAATAAGCTTCCCACTTTTGAGAAGCTTATTTGCATCAAACACTTTGGTCTGAGAATCTGTGTAATTGTTTAAGTCAACTTCATGACTCTTAAGAATTTCTTCTTCCT
>CAZCPW010000032.1:0-9238 GCA_964499925.1 uncultured Lachnospiraceae bacterium | reverse complement strand
TAAAGGAAATTTTGTGGACTTAGGCAGTGCCTGCCAACATTCCAAATAAAATTGCGCCAATCTTCCGGCTGAAAATACGCCAACCTTCCGAAAAATATTGAAATGAGTTTGATTACGACGTATACTTTAGAGGTCAGAGCAGAGGATAAGACTAATATGAAAAAGTATAAAAAACGAATTGCAGATGAAATACTTAAAAAAAAGTTGGAAGGCAAGGGAGCTGTTTTAATTGAGGGTCCAAAGTGGTGTGGAAAAACGACTACTGCGGAGCAGTTCGCAGCCAGTATTTTATATATGGATGAACCGGAGCAAAAACAACAAAATACCATGATGGCTGAGCTCAATCCAAGAAGACTGTTAGCAGGAGCAACTCCAAGATTAATCGATGAGTGGCAGTTAGCTCCGAAATTATGGGATGCTATACGCTTTGAAGTTGATCATCGTGGCGAAATGGGACAATTTGTGTTGACAGGATCGGCAGTGCCGATTGATACCAAGGAAATTACACATAGCGGGACAGGACGTTTTACGTGGTTTACTATGCGCCCTATGAGCTTATATGAGTCCGGTGATTCAAGTGGTGAAGTCAGTTTGAATGCGCTATTTAATGGAGCATCAAACCTTGATGGAGGATCAAATCTTAATATTGATCGATTGGCCTTTCTGGTGTGTCGTGGCGGTTGGCCTCAGGCAATAGATATGCGTGAAGAAATAGCATTGAGTCAGGCAACAGATTATTATGACGCAGTCGTGCGGTCTGATATTAACAGAGCTGATAATGTAAAGAAGAATGAAGAAAAAATACGTCGACTTATGCGATCTTATGCGAGAAATCAGGGGAGCCAAGTCCCAAATACAGTGCTTGCAAAGGAAATGTCAAATAACGATGAAGTTATTATGAGCGATGAAACCGTAGCATCTTATATAGATGCTTTACGCAAAATATTCGTTGTGGAAGATATGCCGGCATGGAATCCGAATTTGAGATCAAAAACAGCTATACGGTCGACAGATACCAGATATTATATAGATCCGTCAATTGCAGTTGCGGCGTTGGGTGTTGGTCCAAGTGATCTCTTAAATGATTTAAAGACCTTCGGTTTTCTTTTTGAAACGCTTTGTGTACGAGATTTACGTGTTTATGCGGATGCGTTGAACGGTAATGTTTACCATTATCGAGATAAGGAAGGGCAGGAATGTGATGCGGTAATTCATCTTAGAAATGGCAAATATGGTCTGATTGAAATCAAGCTGGGCGGTGAAAAATTGATTGATGAGGGAGCTAAAAGTCTGAAAGCATTGGAAAGAAAAATAGATTCCAATAAAATGAACGAACCTTCTTTTTTGATGGTTTTAGTTGGTATCGGCGATTACGCATATCAACGTACAGACGGAGTTTTAGTTGTGCCTGTTGGATGTTTAAAAGATTAGATGCAGAGAAGCCGATACCACAAATCAGATTATCTGTGAAGATGAGGATGCACCTCTTGCATCAATGATTGGCGATGACGTAACCTTAAAGGCATAAAAACAAAAGTGGCATGGCTCAGAAATGAGCTGTGCTTTTTTTTAGAGCTTTTAATAAAACTTCGGACTGTTAAAGGCGCATTCCGCAGCTGGGTCTACTCTTCTTGACCGGTACAAAAATTGCAAATAATGAGATAAAGTCCCTTGAAAAAGTTGCGAAACCAATCGAAAAGTCCCTTGAAAAAGTTACAATCATTGTATATATTGTAAGAAAACAGGTGTCACGAGGTGCTTGCATGTTACGCCGAAAAATAGAACAGGTTCTTCTGAATTGGAAGAATACGCCAAATCATAAGCCTTTAATTTTAAAAGGGTGCAGACAATGCGGAAAAACTTTTTCTGTGTTGGATTTTGCAAAAAAAAATTACGAGCATGTTGTTTATTTGAATTTTTTTGAAAACGAACAAAACATATCTGTTTTTTCGGGCTCTCTTGAAGTGGATAATATCATAATGCTTATCACTGCATTAATGGGAGATAAGGCTGTTTTCGAACCCGGAAAGACTATCCTTATTTTGGATGAAATTCAGGAATGCCCGGATGCGCGTACAGCACTCAAATTTTTCAAACTTGATGGCCGTTTTGACGTAATCGGAACAGGTTCTTTGCTTGGAGTTAAGGGTTACGGGGTTACAAAGTCTAAGTCTATACCTGTCGGCTATGAAACCATCATAGAAATGAAGCCTATGGATTTCGAAGAATTTTTATGGGCCAACGGAATTCAGGAACAGATTATTAAAAACCTGAAACAATGTATGGAAAAAGAAAAACCTGTGCCAGAGGCATTACATGCCCGGATGCGAGAGCTTTTGCTGCAGTATACGGTCATTGGCGGAATGCCGGATGTGGTACAGACCTTTATCAATACCAAGCGAATGGATGAGGTTTTGAAGCTTCAGCGGGATATTATTAATTCCTATGTAGATGACATGATTAAGTATGCTGATAAAAAGGATAAATCGGTCATACGGGAATGTTTTTTGTCAATTCCGAGGCAATTAAGCAAGGAAAATAAAAAATTTCAATATTCTGTCGTTAAAAAGGGATCAACAGCATCCAAATTTGAAGGGAGCATACAGTGGATTGAAGATGCGGGGATAATTGTTCGCTGCTATAACCTTTGCATAACGGAGCTTCCACTCGATGGCAATTCCGAGAAGGATACATTCAAGGTATATATGCAGGATACGGGACTTTTTGTTTCCATGTTGGAAGACGGAACACAATTTGATATTTTAAAAGGCAATTTATTAGGATATAAAGGTGCTATTTTTGAAGGCTTAGTGGCGGATATATTTACGAAAATGGGGCGTAAACTTTACTATTTTCATAAAGATTCCGGTTTGGAAATAGATTTTGTAATCAGATATAAGGATGAATGTACATTAGTAGAGGTTAAAGCGGTTTCGGGAAATACCAAGAGCGCAAAGACTATTCTGAATCATCCGGAAAAGTATCACGTTAACCACGTGATAAAATTGGGCGATTACAATATTGGACGCACAGACCAAATACTGACGTTACCCTTATATATGGCTTTCCTTTTGAAGGAAAATTAAAAAGCTGAGTCTTTATTGATAATTTTAAATAAGAGATTTTACATGGATATTGAAAAAGTGAGCAACACGCCGGCATTTAATAAACCTCACAAAAATGTAAAAAATTGCATTGATACGTACATAAAAATGTAATATTATACATTAAAGTGCACCAAACTTTTGAGGAGAACCACTGTATGAAACGTAAAATAACGTCAAAGCTATGTGAATGGAAAAATATGCCGAATGGCAGAATGCCCTTGCTGATTTACGGAGCACGTCAGGTAGGCAAAACGTTTGAGATGCGTGAGTTTGGGGCATTGTATTACAAGAATACTGTTTATGTGAATTTTGAAACGGATGAAAAAATCGGAAAATATTTTGAACCGGACATTCATGCGGCTCATGTAATATCAGTCTTGGAAAAATACTATCAGACAAAAATTGAGCCGGAAAACACACTTATTGTTTTTGATGAAATTCAAATGTGTGAAAGAGCATTAACTTCGTTAAAATATTTTTCGGAAGAAGCTCCGGAATATCATGTGATGGCGGCAGGAAGCCTTCTTGGGGTAGCGATGAACCGGGAAAAATATTCTTTTCCTGTAGGTAAAGTTCAGATGCTGACTATGTATCCGATGGATTTAGAGGAAGTATTGTGGGCCGGAGGAAAACAGCTGCTTGCGGACACAATTCGTGAACATTATGAAAACAATCAGCCGCTGGATGAAATACTCCATGAGGAGGCTATGCAGGAATTTTACCATTATTGCATTGTGGGTGGGATGCCGGCGGCGGTGAAGGCCGATCTTGCAAAAGAAAGTCCCATAGAGCAGACAGAAATTCGACAGATGTTGTTAAACTCTTATATTGCCGACATGGCCAAATATGCAAATCAGACGGATACGGTTCGTATCTTTGAAGCGTATGATTCTCTTCCGGCGCAGCTGGCAAAGGAAAGCAAAAAATTTCAGTATAAGTTGATAAAATCGGGTGCACGGGCATCTCAATACGGAGATGCAATTGACTGGCTGATTCGGGCCGGGATTGTGAATAAATGTATGAAATGCAGTCAGGGATTTTACCCTGTTGCAGCATATCAGGATGTGAGCTCATTCAAATTATACTATAGTGATATGGGTATTATGTCTGCTCGGCTGGGAATGACCCCGGAGGCACTGCTTAGTAAGGAGACGGAGCACTTCCGCGGTATACTGACCGAAAATTATGTTGCAATAGCATTGAAAACGAACGGATATGATCTTCATTATTGGGAATCGGATAATACTGCAGAAGTAGATTTTCTGATACAAAAAGAAAATCATGTGATTCCCGTGGAATGTAAAGCAGGGAATCACGTGAAGGCTAAAAGCATGATGATATATATGGGAAAATATGCACCGATTTATGCAATCAGGATTTCTGCAAGAAATTTCGGGTTGATAAATGGGATAAAGTCAGTACCGTTATATAGTGTGTTCTGTATTTAGAAGAAATTTGAAATAAAACTTAATGATGACGAAAGTGTCGAAATTGTCAATAAAGGCGGTCCCTTCAGTCAAGTGGACCTGGGTATCGTACGATATCACTTTGAAGTCGGATCCCTGAAGCGCACCAAAAAGCCTTTCTAAGTATAATTTTATTTTTAGCTTACAGAAAAAACAGATAACATTGAAACCCCGTTTCGGAAGAATTTTCGAAACGGGGTTTTTCTCTTGCAAAGCCATTTGCGGTAGGCTATTCTATTTTTGTGAACTTAAATAGAACATCCTTTACGGGGAAAGGATTTGCATGAAAACTATTGTATTAAACGAAGTGGGTTACAGGGTAAAAGCGCGAAAAGAAGCAGTTTTGAATTTTGATGCGAAAGGTTTTACCGTTTTTACAAATGACGGAAAGGAAGTATTTAAGGGTGAGTTAAAGCATTTCGGAAAGGACGACATGTCGGGTGAAGATACCTACATTGCCGACTTTTCGGACGTTTGCGGTGAGGGAACCTATTATATAGAAGCAGACGGAGTAAAGTCTGTAAACTTCTGTATTAAAGAAGAGCCATATAACGGCTTAATGCGAGATCTTTTAAAAACCTTCTATTTCTTAAGATGCGGCTGCGGTTTGGATGAAAAGTTTGCCGGCGTATACAAACACGGTAAATGCCATACCGCTCTTTCAAAGGTTTACGAGGATAAAGAAACTCTCGTCGATGTAACCGGAGGCTGGCATGATGCCGGAGATTACGGCAGATACACTACGGCGGGTTCCGTTGCGGCAGCACATCTTCTTTATGCATTCAAGGATTATCCCATACTTAAAAAAATTAAATTCAATATCCCGAATGACGTGGGCTTACCCGATATCTTAGCAGAAATCAAGGTAGAACTTGATTTCCTCATGAAGATGCAGAGAGAAGACGGCGGGGCATATCATAAGGTAACAACCCTCAGGCATGCCGATTTTATAATGCCCGAAGAGGACAGGAATGATTTGTTTCTTTTTCCGGTTTCGTCGCTTGCAACGGCAGATTTAGCGGCAGTTTGCGCTTTAGCCTATACGGTATACAAAGATTACGACAAAGAATATGCAGAGAAACTTTTAAATTCGGCCACCAAGGCCTATGAATGGCTTTCGGAAAATCCCGAGGAAGTTCTTTTTAAAAATCCTCCGGAGTCAAATACCGGTGAATACGGGGAAGCCGAGGATATTTCAAACAGATTCTGGGCTTACGCAAGTCTTTACGCGGCAACAGGCGATGAGCTTTATAAACGGGAGCTTCTCTTTACAAAGAAGAGGTACGACCTCTTCATCGAGGCGAGCAATGACGTGCCTGACAGGCAGGCGCACATGGAACTTACGAGGCAGAGAGCCTACACTTCCCTTGGCTGGGAAGAGGTTGCGGGACTTGGAACGCTTTCGATTTTGTCTTTGGGATTGGACGACGATTTGTCTAAAGAACTTTCGGAATATATCATTAAAGAAGCTGACAGACTTGTCGGAACTTCAAAAAAGAACGGGTACGGCGTTTGCATGGAAGATGCGGACTTCATCTGGGGCAGTAACTTTGAACTTGGCAAGTACATGATGATTCTTGCAAAGGCAGCAGCGCTTACGGGCGAAAAGGCCTATGCCGAAACTTTGGAAAGGGGCCTTGGATACTTGCTTGGATGCAATCCGATGAATGTAAGCTATGTAACGGGAAACGGTGAGAATGCATATAAGAATCCTCACCTTCGCCCGACGGCAGTAGACGGAATCGACCTTCCCTGGCCGGGACTTGTATCGGGAGGACCCAACAAGGGCCTTCAGGATGAGCTTGCGCAGGAAGTGCCTAAGGACACTCCTCCTATGAAGTGTTACCTTGATGAGGTTCCCTGCTACTCACTCAACGAAATAACAATATACTGGAATTCGCCCGTGGTTTATGCACTGGCATCGATTTTATAATGAGTAAACTTGTAAATACAAACTTTGGAAGAGAATCCATGCGTTCCTTTGAGGAAGCAATTCGTCGGGAATGGGTGATTACCAACGGGCTCGGCGGTTACGCCGGAAGCTCGATTATAGGCGCAAACACGCGTAAGCATCATGGTTTATTGGTGGCTTCCTTACATGCACCGACCGAAAGAAGGGTCATTTTAAACCGCATAGCCGAAAAGGTCACGATTGATGGGGAGAGTGTTTCTTTTTCCTCGGTACAAAGAAAGGGAAAGGTCTACGAAGAGGGATATCGTTACCAGACAGGCTTTTCCTTTGACGCGTTGCCTACCTTTACATATTTCTATAAGGGTATTTTTATTAAGAAGACTATAGCCTTCGAAAGAGAAAAAAACACCGTCGCAATAGGCTACGAAATCCGAAACGAGGGAGGGGATGCATTCTTTTCCTTTACGCCGGTCTTTAACTATAGGGATCATAATGAGGGAAGCAAAAAAGAGGAATTCAGCTTCATGACTAAGGCTTACAATGATTTGATTGTTGTGCAGCCTGAGGGAAGTAAGGAACAGATTCTTTTTTATACGGACAACGGCATGATTGTCCCGAGCTCGGAAAAGCTTCTTTATGATGAGGATATAGAGCTTCAGACCGAGATAGATACGGGGATGTCTTCATCTGACACGGGCTTTATGCCTTATCACATCTTGGTATCCGTAAAACCGAAGGAATCTTTGAAACTTTCTTTTGTTTGTACGATTGAGAAGTCTTTTGAGACGGATGCATTTACTACCATAGAAAACGCCCGTGCGTACGCCGAAGGGCTTATAGAGAAGGCCGGATGTGAGGATGATTTCCTTAAAAGACTTATCGTAAATGCCGACAATTTTATCGTGAAGCGTGAGTCCACGGGCGGAAAGACCATTCTTGCGGGACTTCCGTGGTTTACGGACTGGGGCCGGGACACGATGATTGCCTTCAGAGGTCTGACGCTTGAAACGGGAAGACTTGAGGATGCAAGGAGCATTCTTGCCACCTTTGCGGAGTATGAGCAAAACGGTCTTATTCCGAATATGTTTCCGGATGAGGGCGTGGAGCCTTTATACAATACGGTTGATGCGTCGCTTTGGTACTTTAACTGCGTATACGATTATTTGAACTTTGACAAGAGTCCCGAGGCTCTTGAATTTGTAAAAACAAAAATTTATCCGTGTCTTAAGCGCATTATCGAATGCTATGAAAAGGGAACGGACTTCTCGATTTATATGGATAAGGATTATCTGATTCACGCGGGAAGCGACCTTGACCAGGTGACCTGGATGGATGTGCGCACAAACGGGTATGTGGTCACGCCAAGACACGGAAAGCCCGTTGAAATCAACGCTCTTTGGTACAATGCCCTTAAGATTTGTGAATTTTTGTCCGAAAAGTATGAAGATGATTTTTCCAAGCATTGTGCCGATTTGGCGGAGAAGGTCAAGGAGTCCTTTAACAAGAGATTCTTTAATGAAGAGCTTGGGTGTCTGTTTGATGTGGTTGATGAAACGGAGAGGGACGGAGTAAAGGTTTCTGACAATGCGGACGTAAGACCCAATCAGATTTACGCCGTTTCGCTTCCCTTTACGATGCTTGATGTGGAAAAAGAAAGAGCCATTGTAGACTGTGTGCTTGAAAAGCTTTACACGGACTTCGGTTTAAGGAGCCTTTCAAGAGACAATCCTAACTACCACGGGAAATACGAGGGCAAGCTTTTTGACAGGGACATGGCATACCATCAGGGTACCGCATGGGCGTTTTTGACGGGTGGTTTTATTACCGCTTATCTGAAAGTATACAGTTATTCAAAACGGTCGAAGGCTTTCGCAATGGAGCTTCTTAAACCTTTTGAAAGCCATTTAAATGACGGCTGCATCGGTGGAATTGCCGAAGTATTTGACGGAGATTTTCCTCATAACAGCCACGGGTGCTATACGCAGGCCTGGAGCGTCGGTGAGATTATCAGAGCATATAAAGAAATTACAGGGGGACAGTAAGAATGATTAAGGATTCGAAGATTTTAGTAGGTATGGCAGGGGAAAAAGAAATTTTTCTTTATCCCAAGATGGCAAACAGACACGGAATGATAGCAGGCGCTACCGGAACCGGAAAGACGGTATCCCTGAAGGTGCTTGCGGAGAGCTTTTCAAGCCTCGGAGTGCCGGTATTCTTGGCGGATATAAAGGGCGACCTTGCTTCGCTTGTGAGAAAGGGCGAGGAAAATGCCAGGGCTACGGAAATGGGACTTCCGGCTATGGGCTTTGAATATAAGGGATATCCGGTAAATATCTGGGATGTTTACGGTGAGAACGGAATGCCGCTTCGTACCACGATTTCCGAGATGGGGCCGCTTCTTTTGAGCGGAATAATGGGACTTAATGATACCCAGTCGGATATTTTGAATATTGTGTTTAAGATTGCCGACGACGAAGGTTTGCTGCTCATTGACACCAAGGATTTAAAGTCAATGGTACAGTATGTCGGCGAGAATGCAAAGGAATACAGTGCCAAGTACGGTAACATTGCCGCAGTGAGTCTCAATGCGATTTTAAGAGGAATCGTAGCGATGGAGTCGGAAGGTGCAGATCTTTTCTTCGGTGAGCCCGCCCTTTCCATAAGCGACTGGCTTACGGTCAATTCCGAGGGAAAGGGGATGATACAGCTTCTTGACTGCAGAAAGCTGATTCTTCATCCCAAGATGTATTCGG
>CAZCPW010000031.1:0-9354 GCA_964499925.1 uncultured Lachnospiraceae bacterium | reverse complement strand
ATGAAGACGAGCAGATCTGGTATGTACGAAGGGAAAAGTCCGAGCTTGACGAAACTATCAAGCAGATCACGCTTTTCCACCGAAACGTAAAGCAGGATTACCGTGTGCTGGTGCTCGGCTACTCTCCGAATCTACGGCATTTCCTTCACAGGCAGGGGATGTTTCGGGCTTCGTATTGGTCGTGCTTTGACGCGATAGCTCAGATACGAAGGCGCAAGGTTTCGGTTCTTTCGTATCACGATATGGCCTGGCCCGAGGGCACTGAGTTTGTCAATTCTTCCTTTGCCGTGCTTGCCTTCATAAACGGAGAAAAGTATGCGAAGGTCGAGTTTGGCGAGGACGGTAACCCCATTTCAATAGACATGTACAAAGAAGGTGTTATTTGCCGTCGTAATTTCTATGACGACAGGGGCTTCGTTTCCTCTACGGTTATATTCGAGAATGGCAAGGAAAAATATCAGGATTTCCTCACGGAAAACGGAACTTGGAAACTGCGGCTTTTCTTTAGTGATGGACACGTTTGTATCAATCCCCTAAGTCCTTCGTATGATATTGAAGACGGCAGCACCGTTTATGAAATCTTATTTTCAAAGTCTGAGTACGCTTCAATGTCCGACGTGGTCGAGGAAGTACTGACGGAATACGTAAAATGCGCCACCAAGGACGACCGGTTTTTCGTGGCGGCTCACCCGCTTCATATGGAAGTGTTAAAGCACTGCCTGCAAAAAGAAAGATACATCGTAACCTTTTTTGAAGATCGCTTTGATTACGAGAATATCAACAAAATCAGGGATTTCCTGATAAAAGCCGAATACATCATCACGGATTCGAAACTTACATCGATAGATGTAAAGAGGCGTGTCGGTGAAAGACACTTAAATATAATGGATATCCCACCCTTCGATTCACGTGTTGACTTCGGCATCAGCAGAGAGTTAAAGGTTCAAAACATTTTAGTTCCGATTGACGGAATCGAAAAAAGCCTTTGCGGAAATATTATCCTTCAGGTTGCCGATTACCTTAAAAAGAACGAGTTTGCAAGAGCCCATCTCTTCTCAAGAAATGCTTATCTTTTACGAAACGATAAATGTAAGGAAGAGCTTGCCGATTTTCTTCAAAAGAACGGCTTTGAAAAAGAATGGGTCATTAAATCGCCCGGAGATTCCGAAAAGGAAAAAGTCCGTTTCTTTTTCGATATATGCGTGGATGAACGCGATGTCAGCAAATGTATCAATGAACAGCGCGTCATTTTGGACCTTCGGAAGAAGATGGATGTCTATATGTTTATTACCGCCATCAGTAAGGGCGTGCCGCGTATCAGCATGCAAAAGGACCAGTTTTTTGAGCATATGAAGAACGGGTACCAGATAGATGACTGCTCACAGATTCAGCCGGCCCTGAGTTACTACCTTGATAATTTCGAGAACTGGAATGCGGCGCTTATCTCATGCTACGAATTGAGCCAAAAATACTCGACAGACGTACTCTTGGCTTCATGGAGAAAGGTGTTAGGTATCGTTGAATAAGATAAATCTTCTTTATATCGGATTAAACAACTTTACAACAGAATATGCCATACCGGAGCATGTCCTTGTTAAAGATTTAAAGGAAGTATCCGAAGGAACAGCTGAATTTGATATTGTGATACTTGACAGAAATATCAAAGAGACGGAGCTTGACCTTCTTTTTAAGGTTACAAAGGGGTATTGCCTGTTCGCTACGGAGCATGTGGATTTGCAGGAAGCGGTTACGGCTTCTTTTTACAAAGGTAAGATGGGGCAAACTCTTAATACAGGCGATATTCAAAGATTTTTAAATGAAGATGCTTTTAAGTATTTCGGATATTCGTACGGTGAAAAGTTCAATCCGGATGCGCTTGTAATCAGCAAGTTCTTTAAGGGTACGGTCGAAAGCGACGAAAGCTTTTTGAGAAAACTCGAGGGTGACTTCGGTAGTCAATTTACTCAGATAGCCTATTGGCGATACAATATTCCCGTTCAGAAGGGGCAGTTTATCGATTTCTTTCTTGAGTATCAAAAACACGGAACGGTGGAAATTCAGCTAAGAGTGGTTGAATTTTACAGCGGTTCGGTGGACGGCATCAAATGTACCAAAATTTTTAATGAGGATGATTTAAAATCAACAGTAACAATAGGCGGAGAGGATACCGGGGTTACGGCATTTGTGTCAATTCTTGCAAAGGGCAGCGGAGGACTTGAAATTATTTCGCTTCATGACAGACATTCAAGGTTGGATAAGGGTTATTTCTTGCCGGGAGGTATTAGGCATGTGTCTCCGATGGGAGAAGAGTTCTTTACTTACTTTGAAAAAGGGGACTGTAAGCCGCCACTTCTTGTTTATTTTTCCGGATACCGCACGAAGGAAGGCTTCGAGGGGTATCATATGATGCGCGAATTAAAATGTCCGTTTCTGCTTATTTCGGATCCGAGACAGGAAGGCGGAGCCTGCTATATAGGGGATGCCGAATATGAACGGATGATTACCGCTGCGATTAAAGACGCTATGGCAGATCTTGGATTTACAAAGAAAGATGTTGTTTTTTCCGGGGCTTCCATGGGAACTTACGGAGCACTTTACTACGGTGCAAAGATTATGCCGCATGCGATGGTGCTTGCAAAGCCCGTTGTCAACATGGGAAATGTCGCGGAAAATGAAAGAATAGTCCGGACGGAGGGCTTCGGAACATCCATCGATTTACTTGAAAAAAACTACCATTCATTGGATAAAGAAGCAGTCGAAAAATTCAATCAAAGGCTTTGGAAGGAATTTACTGAGGCTGACTGGTCGGAGACAAAGTTCATAATTTCCTATCTTTATGAGGACGATTACGATCCGGACGCCTATCAGAGCATTTTAAAACATCTAAATTCAAGCGGTGTCGAGGTTTACGGAAAAGGAAACCACGGGCGCCACACCGACAACTCGGCATCGGTTATGACATGGTTTAAGAGCAGATATACTAAGCTTTTGGAAGAAGATTTTGACAGGTAATTAAGGAGCAGGACTTATGGGTAGGGACAGCTGGACTGTAAAATGGAAGGATCAGCTTTCGGACACATATACATACGGGTCTAAGATTAAGTTTCATGCAAACGGGTCGGTTTCTTTTTCAAATTCTTTAATGCCGCCAGGAACGGTGATACACAGGTGGTATTCAAAGACGAACTACCAGCAGAAGAGAATAGAACCGTCATTACCCATGATTGACGGGGAAAGACCGTATTTGCTGACACTTAACGCTTCGGAAAATCCTTCTTTACGAGACTCGCTTCTTATAAGAATTAATTTTTATGACAGATATGATGTTTTTGCGGACAGTATTATCATCCGCGAAAAGAAAGCTTTTTTTAAGCCTTCGGTTAAGACATACAGCTACGAAATCGAGCTGATAAACGGCGGAAGCGCCGACTTTACGTTCAATTCACTGATCTTGGAGGAAGTTTCGGAGAAAGAATTCGATGAAGAGCAGAAGAGGATTGAGAAGATTAAAGAAGCTTCTTACAAAAGTGAAAAAAAGTGGAGAAAGAATAAAGAACCTAACGGACGAAGAATTAAAGGGTCAGACGGAGGTTCTAAAGCAAAGATATCAAAACGGTGAGTCCTTGGACGACCTTTTGTATGATGCTTTTGCGGTAATCATCGAGGCGGATGAACGCGTCTTGGGTAAGCGCCCTTACGATGTGCAGATTCTTGCGGGTATGGCTCTTCATGAAGGCTACATGGCGGAGATGAATACCGGTGAGGGGAAGACACTTTCCGCAACCATGCCGCTTTACCTAAATGCTTTGACGGGAAAGAGCTGTATCTTGGTCACCACGAACGAGTATCTTGCGGGCCGTGACGGAGCTGAAATGGGCGAGGTCTATAATTTCCTTGGGCTTACCTGCTCTTATCCGAAGAGTGAAGGAAAACTATCGGACTCAGAGAAAAAAGTTTTTTATTCTGCCGATATTATATATACGACAAACGGTACTCTTGGATTTGATTATCTTTTTGACCATCTTGTCAAGAAGAAAGAAGACCATTTCCTCTGTGACCTTTACTATGTAATTATAGATGAGGCAGATTCGGTGCTGCTTGACTCAGCCGTAATGCCTTTGGTAATCTCGGGTGTTCCGAGAGTCCGGTCAAACTTATATCGTGTCTGTGATTTCTTTGTCTCGTCACTTCGTGAAAGGATTGACTACATCGAAGAGGACGGCGCGGTATGGCTTACACAAAAGGGCGTAGCCTATGCCGAGAAATTTTTCGGAATATCGAATTTCTACGGACATGAGAACTTTGAAATTAACAGGCATGTCACTCTTGCTTTAAGAGCTCAGAAGGTCTTGAAGAATCAGAAGGATTACGTGGTAACGGACAAGGGTGAGATAGAGCTTTTCGACGGTACGACGGGAAGACTCATGCACGGAGTAAAGCTGCGGGGCGGAGCCCATCAGGCAATCGAGCAAAAAGAAAACGTGAAGCTTTCCAAAGAATCGCGAACGGTAGCATCCGTTACCTTCCAAAATCTTTTCATGATGTTTGAAAAGATGGCGGGGATGAGCGGAACAATTCTTGATGCCAAGGATGAACTCTGGGACGTGTACGGGAAAAAGGTTATTAAAATTCCCACGAACCGCCCGGTTATCAGAAAGGACAGGAAAGATAAATACTTCCTGACCGCGGAAAAGCAGTTTTGGAATGCGGCGGACGACCTTGAAAATATACATGCAACGGGTCAGCCTGTTTTGGCGGTGCTTAATTCGGTTACGGATACAAAGCTCTTTTCAAGACTTCTCATTAAAAAGAACATCGCCCACAATGTCCTCGACGCGAGCAATGCATTTTGGGAAGCTCAGATTATAGCGGGTGCGGGTCAGATGAACGCAGTCACTGTTGCAACCACCATGGCGGGACGCGGAACCGACATAAAGCTCGGAGAGGGAGTAAAAGAGCTTGGAGGTCTTGCTGTTCTCGGTATCGGCAGAATGGACAATGTCCGATCGGAACGTCAGGCAAGGGGAAGGTCCGGCAGACAGGGAGATCCCGGGTTTTCCCAGTTTTACGTAAGTCTTGAGGACGATATTGTTGGGTCCGAGGAAGATGGGAAGCTTGAGCGTTTCATTGACGGAAAACGACATATTTCAAGGCATCGTTTGAAAAAGATCATAAATCAGAGTCAGAGGTTAAAGGTTGAAACAGATGAATCGGGACGAAAAAAATCCGTTCAGTACGATGCGGTGCTTAAGCGTCAGAGAGACCTTGTATATGAGACCAGAGAAAGCCTCTTGAACGGTGAAACCGTCGGAACGACGAAGATTATGAATATCGCAAGGGAAGATGTCAGGGATTATTTAAACACTCTGAAACGTCCCGAAATTTCCGAACTGAACCGCTATATCCTTGACAATTTGTCGTATTCTTTGGACGATGGGCTTCGTAAGATAGATATTAATAATAGGGAAGCTTTGGAAGAATATCTGGTATCACTTGTAAGTGACGGTCTTTTAAAGCAAAGAAGCAAGATTTACGATGCCGATGCGTATGAAGGCTTTATAAGAGAGGCTACCCTTAAGGCAGTGGATGACGGATGGGTAGAGCTCATCGACTATTTGGAACAGTTAAAGTACGCCGTTGTCGGACGAGCCTCGGCTCAGAGAAATGTAATATTTGAGTATCAGAACGAGGCATATGCTTCTTACCTGGATACTTCAAGGGTTGTAAAAAGAAACATTATAAGAAACATTTTGCTAAGCGATGTAAGCATCGACGGTGAGGGAAAGTTAAAAATTATTTATCCATAGAGTCAATGATATAAAAAATGCGTTTTTTGGAGCGTTTTGGACATTGTCCGGAGCAAAGTAACTTTTCCCGGTATCGGCAATTTTAAGATAATCCGATTTTTATTGGAGGATGAGATGGTATACAATTTCAATCTCGGAATAGGCTGGGCAAGCAGCGGCGTGGAATACGCCCAGAGCTACAGAGCAAATATGCTGAGGCGTGCCGGCATTCCTGCAAAGTTTATTTTTACCGATATGTTTCCAAGCGAAAATATCGAGCATATGACAAAAAACATTGGATTTACGGATGATGAGGTAATCTGGCTTTATACCTATTTTACGGATACGCATATTTCTCCTGTTACCTTTACACTTGAAGATTTAAAGAAAACTCTTCCGAAAGAACCCTATGAATTTTCAAGAAACGGTAAGATTTGTAAGTTTGAGTTCAAAAATTCGGATAAATTTTACACCGCCTACATGGTTGATGAACACAAGAATCTCGTGCATCGTGTGGAAATCGTCTCAAGAGGTTGCTTAATCCGTAAGGATTATTATACTTACTGCAAGCTTTATTCGGAATATTACGGTCCGTTAAACGGGAAGGCTCATTTATATGCCAGAAGTTTCCTTAATGAAGGCGGAAGCGTCGCTTATGAAGAGCTTAATGATGAAGACAGCGTTCTTTATAAATTTAAGGACATGGTTCTTTATTCAAAAGAAGAGCTCGTGGCATATTTGGTGCGAAAGCTTTGCCTTACAAAGAAAGACACCGTTATCATTGACAGGACTACCGGCATTGGTCAGTCAATTCTTGAAAACTGCGGGGATGCGCGAGTCGGAATCGTCATACACGCCGATCACTTCAGTGAGGGCGGCACGGATGATGAGAATATTCTTTGGAACAATTACTATGAATATGTATTTGACCAAAGCAGTCACATTGACTTTTTCATAACGGCTACGGATGCTCAGAACAAGATTCTCAAGAATCAGTTTAAGAAATACTGCAGTAAATTACCGAAGATAGTGACCATTCCGGTCGGAAGCCTTGAGAAGCTCACATATCCTACATTTGAAAGAAAGAAACATTCCCTCATCACGGCCTCACGTCTTGCAACGGAAAAACATTGCGACCAGATCATAGAGGCAGTGGTCATAGCAAGAGAGAAGGTTACCGATTTGACCCTTGATATTTACGGAGTCGGAGGGGAAAAGGCAAAGCTTGAAGAACTGATTTCAAAGCATAATTGCGGTGATTATGTACATCTGATGGGACAAAAGAATATGTCTGATATCTACGAGCACTATGAGGCTTATGTATCGGCATCACAAAGCGAAGGCTTCGGCCTTTCCCTGATGGAGGCGATAGGCTCCGGACTTCCGATTATAGGCTTCGACGTACGGTACGGAAATCAGACATTTATAGACTTGGGTAAAAACGGCTATAGGATTCCGGTTACGGATGATATGGATGCAAAGGAAAAAGTAAAGCTTTTATCGGAATATATAGTAAAACTTTTCACGGAAGACGATATAGTTTCTTTTTCCGAACATTCCTATGAAAAGGCGGAAAGCTACAAGACGGAGGAGGTGATGAAGCGATGGGAAAAGCTCATAAAATAACCCTGCTCTTTGACTCTTTTTCTGACGAGAGTGCGAATCTGTATGCTTCATTTAAAAATTCCGGAATACCGGTAAACGCGGTTTCAATAGAGGATGACGGATTTTTGCCCGATGGGATTGAATCTGTATACGGTTTCTTTTTGCATGATAAGGATGCAATTCTTTCGGGTCGTCCCAAGTATTTCAATCAGATTGAGGTACCCGATTATTGGCAGATTGAGGGGACCAATTCAAACGGCAAGGTGCTGGATCACGGTAAGGAACGGGCGCGGATCTTTTACACAAGGCCTCAGCACAAGCGCCTTGTAAAGGTTGTGGACTGGCTCGATGACAAGAGTGTCGTAAGACTTTGCGAGCATTACGACAAATACGGAAACGTCTTTTGTAAGACCGTATTTAATAAAGCCGGTAAAAAGGCGATGCGAAGGTTCTTTACTGCACAGGGGGAGGAGAGAATAGTTGAAAGCTTTGTGACCGGGGATATTTTGGTAAAGTACGAAGGTAAGGATTACATCTTTAAGAATAAGACCGAACTTATAAAGTTTTATCTTAAATGCACGGGTCTTAATAAAAGTTCCTTATATTATAATTCACTGTCCTATCCGTTCTTTACCTCTCAAGGGCTCGATGCTGACGGATGCGAGGATGCGCTCTTCTGGAATGAGCCTATTGGAAATGAGATCCCCGGGAATATGAGGATTATCCTCAATAAGCAGTCGAGCCGCACGAATACGATTTACGTACAGCGGCGTGAAGCTTATGAAAGGCTTATTAAGCTCGGTGCCCCAAGGGATATTGTTAAGAGACTTGGGTATGTGTATGATTTTAAAAGAGAGAACGGACATCGCCCGGAAATACTGATCTGCACAAATTCGGATGAAGTACTGCATATCAATGATTTTGCAAGACTTGTACCGAATGCGAATTTTCATATTGCAGCCCTTACGGAGATGTCGTCAAAGCTGTATGCCGTCGGTACAAACAAAAATGTTTTTTTGTACCCGAATGTAAAGCCTGCCCGCTTGGATGCATTGTTTGAAAAGTGCGATTTTTATTTGGACATAAATCGCGGAGGGGAAATTGCGGATGCCGTACACAGGGCGTTTTTAAACAATATGCTGATAGTCGGATTTGAGGAAACCATGCACAATCCGTACTATACAGCGGATACAAATACATTTCCGGTCAATGAGTATGAGGACATGGCTGAGGCACTCAATGTGGCAATTGTTACGACCGATTTGGTAAATGAAGCCCTGAATATGCAGAGGGAAGCCGCACTTTCCGAAAGTGCTGAGAATTATCGCAGTATTTTTATTAAGTAAAAAGAAAAAAACGGAGGATTTTAAAAATGAATGAAAAAGAAATCAAAAAGAAAAAGGGACAGAAGGGTTTTGCAACGGTTTTAGGGTATATTTGTATACTTGCGGTTTTGATTGCCGTATTTCCGGTTGTACTTCCGATGATCTTCGGGTATACCCCGCATCTTTGCGGAACCGATGTATCGGGAAATGTGTTTAAATACGGGAGTGTTGTTTATACAAAGGATATTGATATGTCGTCCTACAGAGACGGTAAGCTTGTCGCAATTACTGCAGACAGCGGCAAGGCACACACGGTTGACATCTATTATGTTGATTCAAACAGCGGGGATTCTTTGGGGCTTCGTGACGGAAGCACGGTCTCCTATGATGAGGTAGAGGGTAATGTCCTGGCACAGACTCCGCTTGTAGGGTATTTATGCCAATTTTCTTTTTCCGTGATAGGAATAATAGGGGAAGCAGTCGTTCTGGCAGCAGGTATATGCTTTACTGTCTTTGCCAATAAGATTAGGAAAGAACTGGCACAGGCGGAAAAATAACTATCGCCGTAATTTTTCAATTATACAAAACTACCCACTTGGGTAGTAGAAATTGACTTGATTTTAATTTACTGTTAATGT
>CAZCPW010000030.1:0-9638 GCA_964499925.1 uncultured Lachnospiraceae bacterium | reverse complement strand
GCATAATATGTTATTCTAAAGAAGGACTTGAAAAGGTTCACAATCAGATTGAGCTGTTTGCGAAAAATGAAGGCTTAACCGCTCATGCAAATTCAATTCATGTTCGTTTTGAGGATTAGGAGAGTGTAAATGGGACGTTCCAAGCTAATTGAACGTGAGACAAAAGAGACAAGTATTTCCCTGCAGCTTGATTTGGACGGCACGGGAAATTCTTCAATCGATACGGGAATAGGTTTCCTTGACCATATGCTCACGGGTTTTGCAAAGCACGGTTTCTTTGATTTAAAGGTTAAAGAAAAGGGTGATTTGATCGTCGATTGTCATCATACCGTTGAAGATTTGGGCATTGTATTGGGACTTGCGATAAAGGAATGTATCGGTGACAAGGCCGGGATTAGGAGGTACGGAAGCTTCATACTTCCAATGGATGACGCACTTGTTCTTTGTGCAATCGATCTTTGCGGAAGACCGTATTTTTCTTTTGAATGTGATTTCGCATCCGAAAGAGTCGGATATTTGGAGACTCAAACCGTGCGAGAATTTTTTTACGCAATATCCTACAGCGCGGCCATGAACCTTCATATTAAGGTGTTGAGCGGAGTAAACGATCATCACAAGATTGAAGCAATGTTTAAAGCCTTTGCCAAGGCTCTCGACGAGGCTGCGTCTTTTGATTCAAGGCAAAACGGCATTCTTTCCACAAAGGGTACACTTTCATGAAAAAATATTTGATTCCTGTTATTTATCTATATAATAAAATGGCTGTTTCGGGCTTTGACGACAGAACTGTTATTGAAACCAATCCCGAAAGACTTGTTAAGCTATACGGTGAAAACGGAGCAGATGAAATTCTTATTTTTGATCTTTCCGATGACGATTTAATGCATGAGGAGAATATCGATCAGATTCATGAGCTTTGTGCCGTTTCCACGATTCCGGTAATCGGAGCCGGAAATGTTTCACGCATGGAGGATATCAAGAAGCTTCTTTACGCAGGGTGTAAGAGAGCCTGCCTTAACTTTTCAAAGGAGAGTAATGTCGCTCTTTTAAGGGAAGTATCCCTTAAGTTTGGTGCGGACAAAATTATTCCGATTATACTTGATGCGGACGAATATGCAGATAACTATAAAGAAATTTTAGATTATTCACGTACGGTTTTATTTTTGGACAGGGATGTATTCAAGTCCGAAAAAATCAGTAAGAATACTTCGCTTCGATTTATAGTAAACCTTCCTAATGTACTGTTAGACAAGCTTCTTGAGTATTTAAACGAGGAGAAGATTATCGGTGTCTGCGGTCCGGTTATAAATTCAAATATTAATGAGCTTAAAGACATTAAGGACTTAGCCGGCATTAAAACAACAGCCTTTTCGGAATTTAAACTTAATTCGGACGGACTGATCCCTGTTATCGTCCAGGATTACAAGACAAATCAGGTACTTATGCTTGCCTATATGAATGAGGAAGCCTATAACAATACTGTAAGTACGGGAAAGATGAACTATTTTTCAAGAAGCAGACAGACTCAGTGGCTTAAAGGCGAAACAAGCGGTCATTTCCAGTATTTAAAGGCTTTAAGCTATGACTGCGACAATGATACCCTGCTTGCAAAGGTCGAGCAGATCGGAGCAGCCTGCCATACGGGCTCATATTCCTGCTTTTTCAATGATATTGTTACCTATGATTTTGAAGAAAAGAATCCCATGTCCGTACTTGAGGATGTCTACAATGTTATTAAAGACAGAAAGGTAAATCCCAAGGAAGGTTCATATACCAACTATCTTTTCGATAAAGGAATAGACAAGATTTTAAAGAAGGTCGGGGAAGAGGCAACGGAAATTGTAATCGCCGCGAAGAATCCCAATCCCAACGAAGTTAAGTATGAAATTTCCGATTTTCTTTATCATGTAATGGTTCTGATGGTTGAGAAGGGAGTTACCTGGGAAGAGATTTTAACGGAACTTTCAAACAGATAAGAGGTTTTTATGCAGGATTTGGCTTTACCCGAAGAGGTACTTTTAAGCATTGAAAAGCCCGAGCGATATATCGGGAACGAAATCAATGCCGTATACAAGGATAAATCAAAAATCGACGTCAGGTTTGCAATGTGCTTTCCTGACGTTTATGAAATCGGAATGTCGCATTTGGGCATTCAGATTCTTTATGATATGTTCAATAAATTCGAGGATACATGGTGTGAAAGAGTTTACTCGCCCTGGGTAGACCTTGACAAAATCATGAGAGAAAGAAACATTCCCTTATTCACCATTGAATCGCAGGAACCGGTCAGAAACATGGATTTTCTGGGGATTACACTCCAGTACGAAATGTGCTATACCAATATTCTTCAGGTCCTTGATCTTTCAAATATTCCTCTTGAAAGCTCCAATCGTACCTGGGACGATCCGATTGTGATCGGCGGAGGTCCGTGCTCATACAATCCCGAGCCGATTGCAGAGTTTTTTGACATGTTCTATATGGGTGAAGGCGAAACCCGCTACAGAGAGCTTTTGGACCTTTATAAGGAATCGAGAAAGAACGGAGATTCAAGAGAAGAGTTCCTTTACAAGGCCGCAAAGATTCCGGGTATGTATGTTCCCATGTATTATGAGCCTTCGTACAATGAGGACGGTACTATAAAGGAATTTAAAGCCTTGAAGGATGACCTTCCTTTAAAGATAGTCAAAGAACTTGTAAGGGATATGGATCATACCTATTGGCCGGAAAAGCCGATAGTTCCTTTTATGAAGGTTACTCAGGACAGGGTAGTTCTTGAAATAATGAGAGGCTGCATCAGAGGTTGCAGATTCTGCCAGGCGGGTCAGATTTACAGACCGGTGAGAGAAAGAAGTGTTGAGTTCCTCAAGGACAAAGCTGTAAAGATGCTAAAAAATACAGGCCATGAAGAGCTTTCTTTAAGCTCTTTGAGCTCGTCCGACTATACCGGAATCGAGGAACTGATTAACTTCCTGATAAAGGACTGTACCGACAAGAAAGTCAACATTGCACTTCCCAGTTTGAGAATCGATCAGTTCTCGGTCGATGTAATGAGCAAGGTTCAGGATATCAAAAAGTCCAGCCTTACCTTTGCGCCTGAGGCCGGTTCCCAAAGAATGCGTAATATCATAAACAAAGGTCTTACATACGAAGATATCATAAACGGTGCAATACTTGCCTTTAAGGGCGGATGGACAAGAGTTAAGCTTTACTTTATGCTTGGACTTCCCTTTGAAACGGAGGAGGACATTGAAGGCATAGCAACACTTTGCAACGATATTGCCGCCGCCTTTTATGATACCGTGCCCAAAGAAAAACGCGTTAACGGTAAGGTGCAGATTGTAGCCAGCACGTCTTTCTTTGTCCCTAAGCCATTTACGGCTTTCCAATGGGCGCCTATGAACAAGTCTGAAGAATTCATAGACAAGGCCGAGCATACCAAGAGGTATATTGCCTCACAGCTCAATCAGAAGGTTATTAAGTACAATTGGCATGAGGCAGACGTAAGCTTGCTCGAGGGTGTGTTTGCAAGAGGCGACAGACGCTTAAGCAAGGTGATTCTTACGGCATACAAAAAGGGTTGTTTTTACGATGCCTGGTCGGAATTTTACAAAAACGATTTGTGGCTTGAATCCTTCAAGGAATGCGGAATCGACCCTTATTTCTATACCGCGAGGGAACGCTCGGAGGATGAAATCTTCCCCTGGGATTTCATAGACTGCGGTGTTACAAAGAGATTCCTGCTTGATGAGTGGCACAAGGCAAAGGCAGGTATCGTAACCGACAACTGCAGGTCCAAGTGCTCCGGCTGCGGTTCGGCACGCTTTGATTGCGGAATTTGTATAAACAGGTAAAAGTTTGAAAGCAGACTTTCAAACTTTGATTGGCGGTTCAAATGCAAGCTCATGCAAGTGAGGCTTTTGCTTGAACCCGGAGAACATTTTATGAAGGTCAGAGTTAAATTTTCAAAACACGGTGTTTTAAAATACATAGGTCATCTTGATTTGATGCGCTACTTTCAAAAGGCATTCAGGAGAACCGACATAAAGGTTTCATATTCAAAGGGCTTCAGTCCTCATATGATTATGTCTTTTGCACAGCCATTGGGCGTCGGGGTTGAAAGCGACGGAGAGTATTTTGATGTGGAAGTTGCGGACGATGAGGATGTTTCTTTATTCGTTTCAAAGCTTAATCCGCAGATGGCGGAGGGTATTAAGGTCCTTGAATGCGTAAAGCTTCCCGATAAGACTATGAATGCCATGGCAAGTGTTGCTGCCGCAGACGTAAAGGTTTCTTTTTACAAAGACAATCCGTTGAATAAGGAACTGATTGATAAGTTTAAGGACTGCGATGAGGTTTGGTATATCAAAAAGACCAAAACCGGGGAAAAAGAAATAAATGTAAAGGATTTTGTTTTTGACATTTCTTTGCTTTCCGATAGCGAACTTTACGCGCGTCTTGATGCATCAAGCTCCGGAAATTTAAAGCCGGCCGTACTCTGCGAAAGCCTCCTAAAGCTCGATGGGAAGAATATATCGGATTACCCTTTCCATATTACGAGGCTTGATACCTTGAAACGAAATGAGGAAGGGCATTTTGTTCCGTTAAATCAGGTATGAGCACACTTAAAAAAATCGTCGTAACTGAATATAAAGGGCGTAATACCTGCTTTATTTTTAAAGATAACCGGGCGGAAAGTATTTTCTTTGACAACTCTTCGGGGATCAACCTGGGAGACATTTATGTCGGAAGAGTTTCAAAGGTAAAGACTGACTTGAAAGCTTGTTTTGTTGACTTTCAAAAGGGCGTAACGGGATTTTTGCCTTTTGAAAATATTTTCGGTGAAACCTTGATTCAAAGAGAATATGACGGAAGGCTCATGGAAGGAGATCTGATAGCCTGTCAGGTAGTTAAAGAGCCTCAACGCGGGAAACCGTATTTTCTCACGATGAAACTTTCACTTTCGGGTATTTATTCGGTTGCGGAAATCGATGACAAAAAACTTCATTTTTCGTCGAAGCTATCAAAAGAATATATTTCTTTATACCACGATCGTTTTGAAAGCTTGAAGCTTAAAACCGGTCTTGTGGTCCGTACAAATGCCGAGAATTCCGATATAGATGAGGTAATTTTTGAAGCTTCAAACCTTTCAAAGACTTTGAATGAGATTGTTTCAAATTCGGAGACAAGGGTTCTTTATACAAGAATGCTTTCCGGAAAATCCGCTGTCTATAACCGCATAAAGGATATAAATATAGATTCCTATTCGGAGATTCTTACAGACAGTAAGGATATTTTTGATAGCCTGAACGGGCTTAATAAGCTTAGTTTGTACACGGATTCTTTTCCGCTTAAAACGCTTTTTTCTTTTGACAGGGCATTTTCGGAGGCAACCGACAAGAAAGTGATGCTTCCGTACGGAGGATTTTTGTATATCGAGCCTACCGAAGCCCTTACGGTTATTGATGTAAACTCCGGTAAGTTTGATAAAAAATCCGACAAGGATGAGGCCGTCAAACAGGTAAATTTTCTTGCATGTAAAGAAATTGCAAGGCAGCTTGTTTTAAGAAACCTTTCGGGAATAATCGTTGTTGATTTTATAAATCAAAAGGGAAGTAAAGAACTTCTTTCTCAGATGAATGAATTACTGAAAAATGACAGTGTAAAGGCGAAAGCCATTGATATTACTCCGTTGGGACTTATGGAAATTACGAGGGAAAAGAAGTATTCACCGCTGAATGAAACTTTGAAATAAGCAAAATTTTACTACTATTTTAATCATAGGAGTAGGCCTTTAAAAGTTGTTGACATAAGTGGAACACTTTGCTATTATATACGAGTATGCCGCACAGCGAGGTTTAAGCATGAACTTCATCACCAAAGCTGGCGAGTAAAACCATTTATGGTTTAGATATAGGAGGTACATACTATGTACGCTATTATTGCTACCGGTGGAAAACAGTACAAGGTTTCCGAAGGCGACATTATCCGTGTTGAGAAGCTTGATGCAGAGGCAGGAGCTGAAGTTACATTTGATAATGTTATCGCAGTAAGCTCTGATAAGCTTAAGGTTGGTAAGGATGTTTCCGATGCAACCGTTACGGCAACAGTTATGGATCAGGGTCGTGGTAAGAAGGTTGTTGTATACAAGTACAAGAGAAAAACCGGTTACCACAAGAAGAACGGTCATAGACAAGCATACACTCAGGTTAAGATTGAAAAGATTAACGCATAGTTAGAGCAGATATGACTAAAGTTACATTCTATTGTGATGAAACAGATAAGCCCTTTGGATTTTCATGTGAAGGACATGCAGGCTTTGATGAATATGGTAAAGATATTGTTTGTGCGGCAATTTCCGTTCTGACGATTAATTTTATCAATTCGGTGGAAAAGCTTACGAACACCGCATGTGATTGCATTTCAAAAGAAAGAGAAGGGGCACTGAAGGTCACGATAAAGGATTACAAGAAGGCGGAAGTTGCCTTACTGTTTGAATCCTTAAGGCTTGGCTTGAATGGTCTCCAAGAGGAATATCCTAAAAATTTGAAACTGACAAATAGGAGGTGTAAACCATGATGAAATTGAACCTTCAATTTTTCGCTCATAAAAAAGGTGTAGGCTCTACCAAGAACGGCAGAGATTCCGAATCCAAGAGATTAGGTGCGAAGAGAGCTGACGGACAGTTTGTTAAGGCCGGCAACATTTTATACAGACAGCGCGGCACTAAGATTCATCCCGGTGTAAACGTTGGACGCGGCGGAGATGATACTTTATACGCATTGGTTGACGGTGTTGTTCGTTTTGAAAGGGTTGGAAGAGATAAGAAGCAGGCTTCCGTATATCCCGTAGAACAGTAAATTGTTTAGCCATCAGGAGGATTTCGTGCTTACGAAATCCTCTTTTGCTATATGGGAAATTGAGTCCAAATATTCCATATAGCAAAAGAGGTCTCACGGAGTTTACGTGTACGGTTTGACCGGTATGCGTTTAACAGAGTACTTTTTTCTTTATACAGGAGAAAATTATGTTTGCAGACAGAGCAAAGATATATATTAAGAGCGGCAAGGGCGGAGACGGACATGTTTCCTTCAGACGCGAAAAGTTTGTGCCTGACGGCGGGCCCAACGGCGGAGACGGCGGTCATGGCGGAAGTGTTATTTTCGAAGTCGATGAAGGCTTAAATACACTGACGGATTTTCGCTTTAATAAGCATTACAGAGCCGAAGACGGTGAAGACGGCGGAAAGAACAACTGCCGCGGCAAGGACGGTAAGGATATCATCCTCAAGGTTCCGATGGGAACGGTAGTCAAGGATGAGGCAAGCGGTAAGGTCCTACTCGATATGTCGGGAGACAATAGGCATGTTGTCTTTCTTGAAGGCGGTAAGGGCGGACTCGGGAACCAGCATTATGCGACAAGTACTATGCAGGCTCCGAAGTATGCAAAGCCCGGACAACCCGCAAAAGAGCTCACGGTTTTGCTTGAGTTAAAGTCTATTGCGGATGTAGGCCTTGTAGGCTTTCCAAACGTCGGCAAGTCAACCTTCCTATCAGTAATTTCAAATGCAAAGCCGAAGATTGCGAACTACCATTTTACAACCCTTCAGCCAAATCTCGGTGTTGTAGATATGGAAGGTGTCGGAGGTTTTGTGGTAGCCGATATACCGGGGCTTGTGGAAGGCGCCAGCGAAGGCGTCGGTTTGGGCCTGGATTTCTTAAGACATATTGAGCGTACGAGAATTTTGGTGCATGTTGTGGATGCGGCATCCGTTGAGGGCAGAGATCCGGTTGAGGATGTTTATACCATAAACAATGAGCTTAAGAAGTACAGCATAGATGTTTCGAACAAGCCGCAGATTATTGCCGCAAACAAGATTGATGCCTGCCGCGATAAAGAAGCAGTTATTAAAAGATTAAAGGACGAATTTGAACCCTTAGGCTACGAAGTATTTCCGATTTCCGGAGCTACGAGAGAGGGTGTAAAGCCGCTTCTTTTACATATTTATGAGCTTTTAAGCAAGTATCCCAAGAAAACGATTGTCTTCGAGCCGGAGCTTATTCCCGAATTCGGCGGGCTTTATTCGAATGAACCTTTCAGTGTCACATATGATGAAAAAGCAAAGGAATATGTCATAGAAGGCCCCAGAATCGAGAAAATGCTCGGATATACAAATCTTGATTCGGAGAAGGGATTTAAGTTCTTCCAGGACTTTCTCAAAGATAACGGAATACTCAAGGAACTTGAAGACCTTGGCATAAAGGACGGAGATACGGTCAGAATGTACGGTTTCTCGTTTGATTATTATAAATAGTGAGGATTACGATGAATTCTAAACAGAGAGCATATTTAAGGAGTCTTGCAAGCACGTTAAGCCCTGTATTTCAGATAGGAAAGGGATCGCTTACTCCCGAAATAACCGAGGCAGTGATTGAGTGCTTTAACACGCATGAACTTATTAAAATAAGTGTTTTGAATAACTGCCTTGAAGATCCTAAAGTTATGGCAAACATGCTTGCCGAGAGATCAGGTTCAACGGTTGTTTGCGTAATAGGAAAAAAGATTGTTCTTTATAAAGAAAATAAAGACAATAAAAAAATTGAACTTCCCAAATAATCATTCGGAGGATCGATGTGGGCTTGTCAAATGATGAAATAACCAATAAGTTAAAGAAAAGCTTAAAGAAAGACCGGTTTAAGCATACAATCGGGGTGGCATACACGGCAGCATCGCTTGCAATGCGTTACGGAGAAGATATAGACAGGGCGTTTACCGCCGGCCTTCTTCATGACTGTGCGAAGGCTTATTCGTCCGATGAATATGTAAAGATGGCAAAAAAGTACGGAATTTCAGTCAATGAATTTGAAATGCAAAGTCCGGGGCTTTTACATGCCAAGCTCGGTGCATATTTTGCCAAAGAAAAATATCAGGTTACCGATAAAGAAATTCTGTCAAGCATCGTCTGTCATACTACGGGAAAGCCCAATATGTCCGTGCTTGAAAAGATTATTTTCACTGCGGATTATATTGAACCCGGTCGTTTTAAAGCTCCGAGGCTTGATGAAATCAGAAAGATTTGCTTTGAAAATATTGATGACGGCATTAGAATGATTCTGTCGGACACCGTGGAACATCTTAAAGAATCAAAAAGTGTTATTGATACTATGACGATTGACACATACAATTTTTACACACATCAGGAGATGAAATAAATGGCGGATATTAAAGAATTGGTGGATATTTGCAAGAATGTGATAGAGGATAAGAAGGGCACGGATATTAAGGTCTTAAATCTTGAAGGACTTTCTCCGATAGCCGATTATTTCATACTTGCAAACGGCTCAAATCAGAATCAGCTTCATGCGATGAGTGATGAAATCCTTGAAAAGCTTAATAAAGCAAAGGTTAATCCAAAGCATATCGAAGGATATCAGGCCGGAAACTGGATATTAATGGACTACGGCGATTTCATGGTGCATTTATTTATGCCGGAAGCAAGAGAATTTTACAATCTTGACAGAATATGGAAAGATGCAAAAACGGAATAGACGTTTAAAGGACCTTCGTTGAACGAAGGTCCTTTTTGCTATATAGGAAATTGCTACGCAATCCCTATATAGCAAAAAGGCACTACGTGCCAA
>CAZCPW010000029.1:0-9701 GCA_964499925.1 uncultured Lachnospiraceae bacterium | reverse complement strand
AAAGAAAGTACTTGCACACGATACGGACGGAGCACTTAAGGCATACAGCGATATGCTTGACATCTAAACTGAACAATGCCATTTGGCGGAGCAGGCGACTGCTCCGCTTTTTCTTTATAAAAAGAACAATCCCAAAGAACTCACAGTTAATCCCCGCGTAGTAAAATTTCGATAAAAATTAGCAGCAGGAAGGGTTGACATATGCATACATCGCAGATTATTTGTTTAACGCTTACTTTGTATCTTACGATTATTTATCTTGCGTCAAAGAGGACGAACACCTATCAGCACAGGCTCTTCTGGGCGATGATTTCAATGACGTTTGTAAACTTAATATCGGAAATCGTGATGACCCGGGTCAATTCACCCGAAACCCACAAGGAGATACTTGGGAATAACTGGGCAAACGGCGTATACCTGATAAGCATTTTCGCTTTCTACTATGCGAGTTACCTATACGTACGATTCTTGACGGTAAAGGAAGAAAAAAAACATACCAAGGCAGGAATATTTATGTCGATTCCCGCTATCTGCATGTTTCTTTTTCTTTTTGCAAGTCAATACTTCATGTTTAAAGATGTGGCATATGCGCGCGCTTGGACCCTTGGAGCAAACGTAATGCCGGTTTGCTCGTTGTTTTACATGATCATTTCTTTTGGTTACGTGATAAAGAACAGCGAAAGCATAGAATTCAAGACAAAAATGATTTTATGCCTCGCCATGGTAGGGCAGGTAGCGGTATCTCTTATTCAGGTCTTCATATCGGACGACCGGATTTCGGGACTCGGTTTCGTACTCATGGACTTAACCTTCTATCTGACAGTTGAGAGCCCCGACAGACTTCTTATCGAAAAGCTCGAATATGAAAAAGAAAGAGCCGACAGCGCCAACAACGCAAAATCCGCCTTTCTTGCAAATATGTCGCATGAAATAAGAACCCCCATGAATGCGATAGTCGGCATGACCGAGATACTTTTGAGAACGGATTTGACACCCCAGCAGAAGAGCTATATGTACAACATAAAGCACTCCGGCAATTCCCTTCTTTTAATCATCAACGACCTGCTTGATTTTTCAAAGATTGAAGCGGGCAAGATGGAACTTGTGAATGAAAATTATGACCTTATGTCCGTCTTGAATGACGTAAGCATGATTGTCGAAAATCGTATCGGTGACAAGCCGGTTGAACTTTTATATGAAGTGGACAAGGATATTCCGGCTAAGCTTTACGGTGATTCCGGACGTATCAAGCAGATCATCATTAACCTGATGAACAATGCCGTCAAGTTTACCGAGGCAGGAAGCGTAAAACTTTCGGTTAAAATTGCTGAAAGAAAGAACTATAAGCTCACACTCAGGTTTGACATCATAGACACCGGGCAGGGTATCAAGGAAGAGGATTTGGAGAAGCTCTTCGATGCCTTCAAGCAGGTTGACATGAAGAGAAATCGTACCAAGGAAGGAACGGGTCTCGGACTTTCCATCTCAAAACAGCTTGCAAAGCTTATGGGCGGCGATGTTTCCGTAACGAGTACCTACGGTGAGGGAAGTGATTTCTACTTTACCATTAAGCAAAAGATTGTGGACGAAAAACCTGCGGCCGGCATTAAGACGGAAGAGGTAAAGGAAGGCCTGACAATCGGCGCATATCTTTGCAAGGAGCAGGACGAAAACCTTAAAAAACTCTGCGAGGATTACGGATTTACATACAAAAAGCTTGAAAAAGAAGAACTTTCAACAGCGGATACGGATTATCTCTTCGTGGAAGAGAATGCATATGAAGAAAATGCATCGTTACTTGAAGAACTTTCAGACAAGGGCGTTCAGGTTGCGGTTTTATTCAATCCCATGAAGCACTCCTTCAGCTCGGATAAAATTTCATTCCTGCCCAGACCTCTTTACAGTCTTTCTTTCTGCAGGTTTATAAATCATGAAAAAGAAGAGGAAGGCATGGCGGATCCGGATGAAATCATCAGATTCTCCGCACCCGATGCCGAAATCATGATAGTCGACGATACCGATATGAACCTCAAGGTAGCGGTTGGCTTGCTTGCACCTCTTAACATGAAGATTGATACGGCACACAGCGGACAGGAAGCTATCAATAAGGCTAAAAAGAAAGCCTACAATATAATCTTCATGGATCACATGATGCCGGTGATGGACGGAATCGAGACTATCAGTCACATAAGGGAACTTACCGAATTTGACGGATATTACAAAAATGCCTGCATTGTTGCACTGACCGCAAATGCAGCCGGAGACGCTAAGGATGCATTCAAGGCGGTCGGAGTAGAAGAATTTGTCACAAAGCCGATTGAAATAAAAGAGCTTGCGGCAACGATAAAAAGAAATCTTCCCAAGGAATTCATTAAGAAGCCCGCAACTATTGAGGATCTTTCAGTTAAACAGAAAGCAAAGATACTTCCCGCCATCATGGGACTTAATGTGGCAGACGGAATCAAAAATTCCGGTACCGAAGAGCTCTTTGAAAACCTGCTCGGAGACTTTTACAAGTTGATTGACATGAAGTCGGCAAAGATTGAAAAGTGCTTAAATGACGGAATGACGAAGGACTTTACAATCGAGGTTCATGCTCTTAAGAATACTGCCCGCATGATAGGTGCGAACGAGCTTTCCGAGATGTTCAAGGAACTTGAGAACTTGGGACACGAGGAAAGGGTTGATGAAATAAAGAAACGCCTTCCCGAGGTAATGAAAAAGTACCGAAGCTACAAGTCCGTTCTTCTTCCGTATGCTCAGAAGAATGAAGAGGAAAAAGAAGAGGTTTCGAAGGATCAGATTCTTGAAGTGCTTGCCGATATGAAGGAAGCCATGGAGAACTTCGATGTTGACAGGGCGGATGCGGACATGAAGAAGCTTGATACCTATAGAATGGACGAATCGACAAGACCTCTTATGGACAATTTGCGCGCATATGTTGCAGATATTGCAATGGAAGATATAATAAAGACGTGTGATGATTTAACTGAGCTTGTATCGCTACTGTGAGGTGAGGTATAAAGATGGCAAAGATATGGCTGCTTTATGACGTACCGAGTTTGCTGATTTCGTCGATGGAGACGCAGCTATTAAGTATGTCGCATAAGGTTATTAAAAGTAAGCTTTCGATGAAGGAAATGGGGGAAGTAAAAGATAAGCAGGATGCAGTGCTTCTTTTTGCGGACGATGACGTTTCCGACGATTACGATGCTTTGATTTATTTAAAGGACAGGTCTACCGAGGACGATATGCCGATTTTCCTGGCGGGCGACGAAGGTGAGATCGGTACGGTTGAAAAGACTATTCCGAAGACCTTAATCGTAAAGACTTTTTCACGACCGATAAATGTCAAGAACGTTGTTGATTCGATTCAGAGTTATTTGGAGGATCCCAAGCGTATCTCGAAAAAGAAAGTCCTGGTCGTAGACGATTCCGGAGCGATGCTTCGAAACGTAAAGGGCTGGCTTGAAGGAAAGTATCAGGTTGCACTTGCAAATTCGGGAGCCATGGCAATTAAATATCTTTCCATGGACAGACCCGATCTCGTGCTTTTGGACTATGAAATGCCGGTTTTGGACGGAAAACAGGTCCTTCAGATGATGAGGGGAGAGATGGAGTTTGCCGATATTCCCGTAATCTTCCTAACCTCAAAGTCCGACAAACAGAGCGTTGTTGACGTCATGAGTTTAAAACCCGAAGGGTATCTTTTAAAGACTCTGCCGCCTGCAGATATCGTAAAGACGATAGACGATTTCTTCTTACGCAAGAAGATAGAGGAAAAAGGTTTGTAAAGATTAATTCAGTATCATCATGAGCTTGCTGTCCGCGGGCATAATGATGATTCTGTAAATATCATGTTTCCATGCCCATTTAAGCCTTGCATCGTTGATGGCAATGGTTTCATAGGAGATGAGGCATCTTCCGATGATCTGAAGATTGGCATTTCCGATTGAAACGCTGTTTCCGTGTATGCAGGGCTTTTCGTATGTCATGAAACTTAAAAAATAACTATTGTTATCAAGGTCGCCCTTCACAAAGGAAATCTCATCTTCGATTACGAGCTGCTTGTTCTTGTACAAAGAAACATGCCTTGTATAGGATTTAAGGTTGGCCTCTTTGGGATAGGCCGAAGCTATATCCATTCGGATATCGGAAATGTTGTCGCTTAAGAAAGTTTCCACATTTGTCGCCCTGTACTTTTCACCGTTTCGCTGCATTATGTTGTTGACAGTCGGAAGATTGTGGTAGGCCGACTGCATGGTCCAAATGTCGTAGCGCTTGTCGGAAAAGGTATCCTTGGTATAGGTTTCGACACCGACATCGATGAGCACGGGTTTGCCTTCCTTGTATACAATCAGGCTTCCCGTATCGTTGTGATTGTGTGAATCGTTATTGTCACCCGCTTTAACCGAAACGGAAAGTTTTTTATCATGAGCTATGAAGACACCGACGGACGAATAGTAAAAATCCGAATGTACAATGGGTCTGTCTGTATCAAAGTTTAGCATATCGGGTGCTGTAAATTCGGAAGAGAGGACCTGGTAGAGGTTAAGCTCTTCCTCTGTCTTGGAAGTGTGGTCGCGTTTATAATCGGCGGCAGCAAACCTCATCATTTCTTCATCGCCTATTTCACGTGCAAAAAGAAACTCTCCGGCGCCTGCGGGGCTTAAAACCGCGGAGCAGTCGGCATAGTTAAAATAGTACGAACCCGATACATTTACCTTGAAGATGTAGGTTGCGATGTTTTTGATCTTGGGAATTGAATATACGGAATTAAAAGCATTCTCGGTTACGAAATTCAGTATACGGGTGCAATAGTAAAGACACAGTGCGGAATGCGAATAGTAAAGGGCACCCTCGTCACAGCAACCGTCTTCACCGTAGTCCTTTAGGAAGGAATCGATGGAATAGGCGGCTTTTTTAAGAACGGCGTTTCTGAAATCCGCATCGGTATCGGGATTTAAGAATACCGAAAGCAGGACATTCTGAGTACACCAAACAGTCCAGTTGCACATGGGCTCGTCACCGTTTCCCATCCACCAGAAATGTCTTCCCATATAGGGTTTGTATATGCGTTCGTTCAGTTTTGCCTTTATCATTTTATTAATAACAGGCGAGATCTTATCAAATTCATCGTAAAAGAGGTAGGAAATTGTGGCAAGCAGTGCTCCGGTCTCTGCGGCAAACAAATCTATAATCGGGTCGGTTACATCCGGAAGTATATGCGACGGAGTATCGCGCACGTAAGAATTGTGTGCCGGAAGCTGCCAGGCGGATTCTTCGCAGATTGAATAGACGCCGTTTATGATATCATCCGTGAAACGGCCGCTATGCTCATAGCATTCTCCGAGTATCAGGGCATTCAGAGCGTACCTCTTTGTAAAATTCAGAGTTTCGAAGTCCTTGCGGTTTCCGGTCCTTACATATTCCATAAAGACAGTTGCGGGAATACCCGTGAAATTGAAGTGCAGGTATTTTTCGGCATTCTTAATCGCCAAGGACCTGTTTTCCGCCGGTAATGCGTCATAGGAAGCATGATCTTGGTATTTGGGAAAAGGAATATAGTCTTTTAAAGAGCCGTTGAAGGAATCGGAAATTTCTTTGTACATAGGCACCTCATAAGGAGTTTTCTAATCAACCCGATTATACCTTATTTTTGTGTTATAATGAAGAAAAACAAACCCGACGGAGCAATAAAGTGGGAAAAATCATCTATATAATGGGGAAAAGTTCATCCGGCAAGGATACGATTTTCAAAAAGCTTTTAGGGGACGTTGCTTTATCCTTAAAGACAATAGTTTCCTATACGACAAGACCTATCAGAAAGGGCGAAAAAAACGGAGAAGAGTATTTCTTCACGGATGAAGAAGGTTTTCAACGTCTTAAGTCAGAAGGCAAAGTAATAGAAGACAGGTGTTATCAAACGGTACACGGTCCCTGGAGATACTTTACCGTGGACGACGGGCAGATAAACGATACGGACAATTATATTACTATCGGCACGATAGAGTCTTACAGTAAGATTTGTGATTACTATGGGAAAGAGAAACTTATACCGGTTTTGATTGAGCTTGATGACGGAGTAAGGCTTGAGAGAGCTCTCAACAGAGAAAGGAAACAGACGGTTCCCAAGTATGAAGAAATGTGCAGGCGTTTTCTTGCGGATGCGAAGGATTTTTCGGAAGAGAGGATAAGCGCCGCGGGAATCGAAAGGCGCTTTGAAAATACAGACCTTCATAAATGTCTGGATGAGATAAAGGGTTATGTGGTCTCAAACATGGAGTAGCCTATGGATGTTAAAATCGGTCAGGTCTTGAATACACCGCAGGTTCAGACGGAGACTTCGGTTCAGAAAGCAAACGAAGATTTTAAGTTCATGCTTATGAGCAGGATTTCCGAAGAGGACCTTCAGACCAAGCTCGTCTCCCTTATGGCAGAGATCAACGAGCAGGGCGAGCGGATTTCCAAGCGCAAGGACATTAAGGATATGCGCAAGTACAGAAGCCTCATTAAGGAGTTTATGAATGAGGTTGTTTCGCGTTCGCATTCCTTTTCCAGGGAGAATTTTCTCGACAGGAAGGGTCGTCACCGGGTTTACGGTATTATCAGACTTGTTGACGAGAATCTCGACGCCCTTGCACAGGAGCTTATGAGTGAAGAAAAGGACAATATTTCCATTCTTCAGAAAATCGGCGATATCCGCGGCTTGATTCTGGATATATTTACGTAATGCAGAGGTAATAATGGCAAATTTTAACGACTGTGTCGGGCAGGACCATATAAAGGCGCATTTACAGAAGGCGCTGAAGTTAGGTAAGGTTTCTCATGCCTACATCATAGAAGGCGAAAAGTACTCCGGCAAGAAATTTATTTCAAAGATTTTTGCAGCCTCTCTTCTTTGTACAGGGGAGGGCGAGGTTCCGTGCGGCAAGTGTCAGAGTTGTATCCAGGCGCTTACGGACAACAATCCGGACATCATAGAGCTTACCCATGAAAAGCCTTCGGTCATTTCGGTAGGTGAAATCAGGCAGCAGATAAACGACAACATCCACATCAATCCTTACTACGGAAAAAGAAAAATTTACATAATAGACGAAGCCGAGAAGATGAACGAGCAGGCACAGAATGCGCTTTTAAAGACCTTTGAGGAGCCGCCGGAATACGCGGTAATTATGCTGTTGGTTACGAATGTCGGCGAACTGCTTCCTACCATACAGAGCAGAGCCGTTAAGCTTACCATGTATCCCGTAAAGGATTCACTTGTAAAGAAGTACCTGATGGAAAAGGCTCACGTTCCGGATTACAAGGCAGATGTTTGCGCATCATTTGCAAGGGGAAATCTCGGAAAAGCCCTTCTTCTTTCCGAAAATGCAGACCTTGAGCAAACAATAACAGATGTTACCGATATCCTTAAACAGATAAAGAAACGTGATGTCATAGAAATAAACGAGTATATCAAGCAGATTTCCAAGTACAAGGATTCCTACGAGGAAGTTTTTGATATAATGCTTACCTGGTTTAGAGATGTTTGTTTTTACAAGGCGACAGGTAACAGGGATACCTTGATTTTCAAGGACGATATACAGTATATTAAAGAGGCGGCTTCGGAGTCTGACTATGAAGCCGTGCAGAAAGTCATCAATATGATTGACATATCAAAAAGAAGAATTGCATCGAATGTAAACTTCGAGCTTACGATGGAATTGCTTTTTTTAACCATACAGGAGATGTGAGTTTATGACAAAGATTATAGGAGTTAAGTTCAGGGAAGCCGGTAAGGTTTATTATTTTTCACCCGGCAGCCTGGACATTAAAAGAGGCAGTCACGTAATCGTGGAAACAGCCAGAGGTATCGAGTACGGAACTGCTGTTTTGGGAGTAACCGAGGTCAAGGACGAGGAAATTGTCAGTCCGCTTAAGAGTGTGATTCGTGCGGCAACTCCCGAGGATGATGCTCACGAAGAGGACAATCGCCGCAAGGAACAGAATGCGATTGTCATTTGCAAGGAAAAGATTGCAAACCGAAATCTTGCAATGAAGCTTATAAATGCCGAGTATACCTTCGACAACAATAAGATTTTATTTTACTATTACAGCGACGGACGTGTAGACTTCCGTGAGCTCGTAAAGGATTTGGCGGCAGTCTTCCATACCCGTATCGAGATGAGACAGGTCGGTGTGAGAGACGAGGCAAAGTTAAGAGGCGGTTTGGGAATTTGCGGTCGCCCCATATGCTGCACCACCTATCTCGGAGATTTTCAGCCTGTTTCGATTAAGATGGCAAAGGAACAGAATCTTTCTTTAAATGCTTTAAAGATTTCCGGAGTTTGCGGACGTCTTATGTGCTGTCTTAAGAATGAGGAAGAGACTTACGAAGAGCTTAACAGAAACCTTCCGAATGTCGGCGAAGAGGTTACCATTATTGCAGAGAAGCAGAAGGGTCATGTTCATTCGGTCAATGTTCTGAGGCAGCTTGTGAAAGTAGTCGTTGAAGTAAACGATGAAAAAGAACTCAGAGAATATAAGCCTGAGGAGCTCTTATTTAAGAAACGTAAGCCCAGAAAGACCGAGCTTACCGAAGAGGAAAAGAAAGCCTTCGAGGGTCTGGAGAGTTAACGTTGGAAGTTACACTTAAAGAAAACGAGCGTATAGACGATCTTCAGAGGAATAATTTAAAGATTATTCAGTCACCCAATCGTTTCTGCTTCGGGATGGATGCGGTATTGCTCGCACATTTTGTACATGTGAAGGACGGAGCAAACATCCTTGACATGGGAACCGGCACGGGAATAATACCGATTTTGCTATCCGCCATTACAAAGGCAGATCACTTAAGTGCACTCGAAATTCAAAAGGATTCCTGTGACATGGCATCCAGAAGCGTACAGCTAAATGACCTTAACGATAGAATTGAGATTATAAACGGAGATATTAAAGAGGCGGCTGAAATTTTCAAAAAGGCTTCCTTTGATGCCATTACCTGCAATCCTCCGTACATGATAGGGGCGCACGGCCTTAAGAATCCCGAAGATGCCATGGCAATTGCCAGGCACGAGGTCCTATGTACTTTTGATGACGTGGCAAGGAATGCCTCACTTTTGTTAAAATCCGGAGGAAGTTTCTTTCTCATCCATCGTCCCTTCAGGCTTGCGGAAATTTTCCAAACCCTTCAGAAGTACAAGCTCGAGCCTAAGGTGATGCAACTGGTTTATCCGTATGTGGACAAAGAACCCAACATGGTACTGATTGAGGCGGTGAGAAGCGGAAAGTCAAGGCTTACGGTGAAGCAGCCGTTAATTATTTACAAACAGCCGGGTGTATATACTGATGATGTAAGCAATCTATATGGTTATTGACAAACAAATATGCAGAATCTATACTGAGCGTGAAAAGGCTGACAACCATATAAATCTTTCAAAAACAAAGAGGAGAAAAAATGTTAGAAGAGGTTATTGAGATTATTAGAGACCAGCTTGAGTTGGGAGATGACATTGAGATTACGGAAGATACATCCTTTAAGGACGATCTTGGAATTGATTCCCTTGATTTTGTGGAACTTGTGATGGCATTTGAGAACGAGTACGATATGGAAGTTCCCGCCGACGAACTTGAAAATATCAAAACAGTCGGAGATGTATGTGAATGCATTAAGGCAAATATGGAGTAAATTATTAGGGTAAATTTTGAAGGCTTTGGCA
>CAZCPW010000028.1:0-9974 GCA_964499925.1 uncultured Lachnospiraceae bacterium | reverse complement strand
TTACAAAGGGCTTTTTAAGCCAGCTTGAAAACGATATTTCATCGCCGTCGATTGCCACGCTTGAAGATATTTTGGAAGCACTCGGCAGTTCCCTGCCTGAATTTTTCAATGAAGAAAAACAGGTTCAGACGGTTTTTAAGAAAACGGACTTTTTTGAAGACGAAAAAGAAAACTACACGATATCCTGGATTGTACCGAACACTCAGAAAAATGAGATGGAACCGATTCTTTTAACACTTCACGAGGGTGGGGAAAGCTTTGAAATGCAGCCGCATTCCGGAGAGGAATTCGGGTATGTGCTTGAAGGAAGCATAGTGCTTGTCTTGGGTGAAAAGAAGCAGACGGTACATAAGGGTGAGACCTTCTACCTAACAGGTAAGGAGTTTCACAAGATTATAAATGTAAACAAGAAGGACGCGCGGGTTATCTGGGTTTCGACCCCGCCGCTGTTTTAGGAGGAAGCCATGCACAAGCTTATTCAGTTTCAGAATATCGTCAAGGAATTTGACGGGCAGCTCGTATTGAAGGGCATCAATTTGGACATATATGAAAATGAGTTCGTAACCTTGCTTGGACCCTCCGGCTGCGGAAAAACAACACTTTTGAGAATCCTCGGCGGTTTCCTTGAACCCAATGAAGGCAAGGTGATCTTCGATGACGAGGACATTACCCTTGTGCCTCCTTACAAGCGGGATTTAAATACTGTATTTCAGAAGTATGCACTTTTCCCGCATATGAATGTTTACGACAATATTGCTTTCGGACTTCGCATAAAGAAAGAGCCTGAGGACATTATCGCTCAGAAAGTTGCGCGTATGCTTAAACTCGTGGGTCTTGATGAGTACGGAAAAAGAAGCGTTAACGAGATGTCCGGCGGACAGCAGCAGAGAGTTGCAATTGCAAGAGCTCTTGTTAATGAGCCTAAGGTGCTGCTTCTTGACGAACCCTTGGGAGCACTGGATCTTAAACTCAGAAAAGAAATGCAGCACGAGCTTAAGAAGATACAGAGAGAGGTAGGTATTACCTTTATCTATGTAACCCACGATCAGGAAGAAGCACTTACCATGTCCGATAAGATTGTCGTCATGCGTTCGGGTGAGATACTTCAGATTGGAACTCCGATGGACATTTACAATGAGCCTGCCAACAGATACGTTGCGGACTTTATCGGTGCAAGCAATATAGTTGACGGAATAATGGTTGAAGATCATAAGGTGATTTTTGAAGACAAGACCTTTGAGTGCGTTGATGCCGGATTTTCAAAGAATGAACCTGTCGATGTGGTAATAAGACCCGAAGATCTTGAAATTGTTGCTCCGAATGCCGGAAACCTTAAGGGAATAGTAAAATCCGTTCTGTTTAAAGGCGTTCACTACGAAACTATTGTAGAGACAAAAGCCGGAACCAGCATTACGGTTAAGATGAATGTTTCTTTGGACAAGCCTGTGTTCAATGCAGAGGCCAATGAAAAGATGAGCGCCAACGATTTCTATGTGGATTTGTCGGACCTCGAAGAACTGACCGATACCTTTATCATCGACAGAGCCGATGCACAGGCCTGGAACCCGGATACGGACGAAAGAGTTTCGATTCACAGGGTAACGTATGAAGTAAAGCCCGAATACGGCGAGTATCCCGTAACTTTTGAAACGGCAAACGGCACAAGCGTTTCCGTTAAGATGATAGTCAATGAGGAAAACAGAGTCGTAAGCACCGAATACGAAGAAGAAATTTATGCTGTTAATTTCTTTAAGAAGGCAGATGAGCTTGCCGAGAGTATTGCACTTGAGACAGACTTAAAGACCTGGGCGAATGCTTCGGCATGGAGCCTTGAAGATTCAAATCCGGTTACAATAACTGACGTTATTTATGATTTTGACCCCGAGAACATCACGCCCGGCGTTTACAATGTTACCTTTAAAACCGACGGCTACGAATATAAGGTTGATACTACCAAGGAAACGAAGGTAGGAGATCAGGTGGGACTTAAGTTTACACCCGATGCCATTCATATTATGAGCAAGTCGAATTTCTAAGGAGAAGCCATGAAGCAATTTAGAAAGATGGTATATCCGTACGTGGTATGGAGTACCGTTATGATATTGGTACCGATGCTTCTGATATTGTTTTATGCTTTTACGATAGAAGGCAACTCGGTTACGAAGGTTGTATTCAGCCTTTCGAATTTCAAAAGGTTTTTAACGGATAAGGATTTTTTAAGCGTGCTCGGTCGTTCTTTGAGGATTGCACTTGAAACGACAGTTGTATGTTTACTGATCGGATATCCTGCCGCATATATAATTGCAAAGTTTTCCGAAACCGTGAAATTAAGATGGGTGCTTTTGATTACCTTTCCCACATGGATTAACATGCTGGTGCGTACTTATGCATGGACGGGAATCTTACAGGAAGACGGAATTATCAACAGTGTTCTTTCTCTTTTCGGAGCGGGGCCCATAGATTTTCTTTACACTGACTTTGCGGTAATCCTCGGAATGGTATATAACTTCTTGCCCTTTATGATTATCCAGATTTACACTTCGCTCACGAAGATGGATTATTCATTGATAGAGGCGGCAAACGATCTTGGTGCCACCCCGGCAAAAGCGTTTTTAAAGGTAACGCTTCCCTTGTCGGTGCCCGGCATCATAAGTGGAATAACACTTGTTTTCTTACCTTCCGTATCAAGCTTCTGCATACCGAGGATGCTTGGCGGAGGCTCATACGTGATGGTCGGTACTCTTATTGAATCCCAGTTCCTGACGGCAGGAGATTGGAACTTCGGAAGTGCCGTTTCCTTCATAATGGCAATTATAATAATGGTTTCAATGTTTATCACCAAGAAGATTGATAAAGGAGAAGCCTTAGAGGGGGTGAAGGACTGATGAAAGTTAAGAAGCACGTAGGCCGGAATTTTTTCATGGTGCTTTTGCTTATCTTTCTTTATGCACCTATTCTATATACGATAGTTTTCTCATTTAACGAGGGAAAGTCGCTTACAAAGTTTTCGGGCTTTTCACTTAAATGGTATGAAAAAATGTTTCAGTCCGACACCATGATGGAAGCTTTAATGGTAACGATTCTGTGTGCAGTACTTGCAACTGCCGTTTCAACCGTTGTGGGGACGATTACGGCAATCGGCCTTTCAAAGTCCAGGAAGGTTATGAAGAATGCAGTAGAGCAGATTAACCAGCTCCCTATTATGAATCCCGAAATTGTAACGGCCATAGGTTTGCTCATGCTGTTTTCGGCACTGCATATTCAAAAAGGCTTCTTTACAATGCTTCTTGCACACATAATGTTTTGCATACCATATGTTATTCTAAGTGTAATGCCCAGAATCAGACGACTTAATCCAAACCTTGCGGAGGCTGCAATGGACTTAGGGGCCACACCTTTTCAGGCGCTTACGAAGGTAATCGTTCCGCAATGCATGCCGGGCATTATATCGGGAGCGCTCATTGCCTTTACGATGTCCTTTGATGATTTCGTAATTTCGTACTTTGTAACCGGAAACGGCGTTTCGAATATTTCGATTTTGGTTTATACGGAGTCGCGAAGGATTAACCCTTCGATAAATGCGTTGTCAACGCTTATTGTTTTAATCATTACGGTTTGCTTAACGCTTGCAAACGTGGTGCCTATGCTTAAGGATAGGAAAAAGAAAGAAGAAATATCTTATTAAGGAGAATGGAATGAAAAAGAACTTTTGGATTGGATTAATGCTTGTAGTGATTGTGGGTGTGCTTTCGGGGTGCGGGAATAAAGAGACCCTGAAAATTTACCTTCCCGGTGAATATATGAGCGATCAGCTTGTGCCGGATTTTGAAAAAGAATATAACTGCAATGTGGAAGTGGAACTTTTCGATTCAAACGAGATGATGTACACAAAAATCAGTGCCGGTGATGTTTATGATGTGTTGATTCCCTCTGATTATATGATTCAGAGGCTTATGAATGAGGATTATCTTGAAGAGCTTGATACGAGTAAGCTTTCAAATTATTCGGAAATCACCGATACACTTTTGTCGGCTCCCTATAATAATTACGATCCTTCAAATTCCTATTCCGTACCTTATTTCTGGGGTTCGGTTGGAATTGTTTATGATAAGACGGTTGTATCCGAGGATGATATCAAGGCAAAGGGATACGAAATCTTTAAGGACACCAATTATAAAGACAATCTTTACATGTATGATTCCGAAAGAGATGCTTTCATGGTTGCCTTCAAAGCTTTGGGATATTCCATGAATACAAACGACGAAACGGAGATTAATGCAGCTTATGAGTGGCTGGTTGAAATGAACGAGACCATGAATCCTATTTTTGTAACGGATGAGGTCATTGACAACATGGCTCAGGGACGTAAGGCTCTGGCACTGGTATATAGCGGAGATGCAGCTTATATACTCAATGAAAACGAGGATATGTCCTATTATGCTCCGGAATGCGGCACAAACGTATGGGTTGATGCGATGGTAATTCCGAAGAATGCGGAGAATAAAGAACTTGCCTACAAGTTTATCGACTTTGTAATCAGCTATGATGAAGCATATGCCAATACCGAAGAAATCGGATATGCATCCGTTAGACAGGATATTTTGGATGAAGTAACGGCAGAAGACGGCATCTATTACGACAACGAAGCTTATCTTCCGAGAGCCGGCTATGACAAGGATGAAGTATTTAATGACGACGAATTCTTGAGAAAGAAGCTTTCGGAGCTTTTGATAAAGGTTAAGGCAAGCAACTGAAGCATGCGTTATTGAAACATAAATCGCTCTGTAAAAGTTGTATGCACGTTTAACTAATAAATACCCGGTGTATAAACACCGGGTATTATGATGCGCAAAACATATTTTAAAGAGTTACGTTTAAATCCTTATTTGACAAGCTTATGGAAGATAATGCAGTTCGGCTTCTCAACCTTCATCTCAGGACCGTTCATGACTAAAGTTTTTTTCTCGACATCAACGGAGAAGAAGGTTAACGTATCCGAATCATGATTACATGATACGAGATGCCTGTCATCGGGGAAGAGAGCGGCATCCTTTGGATAATCACCGCTTACTGGAAGACAGAAGAGTTTCTCAAGTGTTCCGTCTTCATGAATTTTAAAGAGACATACACTGTTATCGCCTGCATTGGAGGCTGTTATATATTTAAAATCTTCCGATATATTAAGTGCACTCGAAGCTGAGCCCTGAGTATGATAAGCATTCAGGGTCGGAACTGACTGAATGAGTTCAAACGAAGGATTTCCGTGGGCGATATTCGTGTAGGTATACACATCAATGCTGTTCTTTAACTCGTGAATGATGTATAAGTACTTTCCGTCTTTTGAGAACTTTATGTGTCTCGGAGCGGATTCCTGATCGGAACGGATGATGTCACAAAGTTTTATTTTTCCTGTCGTGTGATTTAGATCATAAACATTTACGTGATCCATACCGAGGTCGGCAGCGAGGAGGTACTGATTGTCACGAGTCATCTTTACGCAGTTAACGTGAGGACGATAGTTGCGGTCTGAAACGGTGCCCATGCCTTTTAAAAATACCTCGTCTGTAATTTCACCGATTGAACCGTCATCTTCGAGCCTTAAAACCGTAATCTTTCCGTCGTGGTAGCCTGCGACAAACAAAAATTTGTCATCATAGGAAGTGGAGAGATAGCAGCCGCGCATGCCGTTTATACTCTGCATATTCAAATTCTTAAGACCGCCGTCTTCGAGTACCTCATAGGCTTCGACACCCAGATCGGTGATTGAATAAAGAAACTTTTGATTGTGAGAAATTGTGATGTATGAAGAATTGGATACCATGACACGGTCTTTTTCCGTGAAGCGTCCGTTCTTCATATCGACGTCAAATATCGAAATTCCGAATTTGTTTCCCTGCGTATAGCTGGAAACGTAAGCTACGTATTTATTCATAGAAAACCTCTTGAATGTTTTGTTTAGAGTTATGATACCACAAATTTTTTAAAGTGGTTATATATGTTTAATTTAATCTATTTGTGCTATAGTAAAAGCAGTGTGTTTAGCAGAGGAAGATTATTTTGAAGAGAACCTTTAAGGAAAAGGCTGTAATCCTTGCAGCCAGGACAAAAAGAAAATATAAGATTTTTACACCGCTTATCATAGGCGTACTGTGGATAGTGCTTTTCTTTTACGGAATCGGGGAAACCCTTGTTAAAAATCGAAAGAAGTGCATTTCTTTGGGCGTTCTTTGTTTGTTCTTTATAATCAGTTCGAGCTTTTCTTTCCTTGATGCGGAAGAAGACAGCGAAATTTATCTTGTCAAGAATACCACTGAGAATATTGAAGATTCGTCCGTGCCTGAGGGTGAGAATTTTGAAGTTTCGGATGTAAGTTCAAACATTACGGAAGAAGCCGATGTGGATTATTCGGGTATTTACGAAGATGAGTCAAAGGAAAGTCTGGAGGGAGTGGAAACCTTCACTCTTGAAAGCTTTTATTCGGAGTATGTATTAAACAATTCATCGGATGTTGACAGCAGTACGGATACAAAGTTTGATAAGGATTCCTGGAATTTGATCTTGGTAAACAAGACTCATCCCCTGCCTGACGATTACGAGATTCCGCTTGCTACGATTTCCGGCTCCATGCAGTGCGATGAAAGGGTGCTTGACTATCTGTACGAAATGCTCAACGCAGCCAAGAAAGACAAGGTGAATCTGATTGTTTGTTCGCCTTACAGAGAATACAAGCTTCAGGTAAAGATTTTTAACAGAAATGTAAATGCCTATATGGAGAAGGGGTATTCCTACCTTGAGGCATATAAGATTGTTTCGCAGGATGTCATCGTGCCCGGCACCAGTGAACATCAGCTGGGACTTGCCTTTGATATGTTTACGGATGATTACAAAGTCTTAAATGCCGGCTTCGGAGAAACAAAAGGCGGCAAATGGCTTTACGACAATGCCTACAAGTACGGGTTTATTTTAAGATATCCCGAAGGCAAGGAAGACATCACAGGTATCGAATATGAACCCTGGCACTACAGATTTGTCGGCGTGGAAGCTGCGACTTACATTAAAGAAAATGAATTGACCTTAGAAGAATTTCACGAGGAACTTGAATAATATATGGCAGAATATGAATTGTTAAAAACCGAAGGAAGCGCTAAAAGAGCGGTTTTCCATACGGTACACGGCTCGATACAGACTCCGGTTTTCATGAATGTTGGAACCGTTGCGGCTATCAAGGGCGCGGTTTCGACCGTTGATTTAAAGGAAATCGGCTGTCAGGTAGAGCTTTCGAATACCTATCATCTTCATGTACGTACGGGAGATGAAATCATAAAGGAGCTTGGCGGACTTCATAAGTTTATGAACTGGGACAGACCCATTCTTACGGATTCGGGCGGCTTCCAGGTCTTTTCTTTGGCAGGACTACGCAAGATAAAAGAAGAAGGAGTTACTTTTCATTCTCATATTGACGGAAAGATTATCTTCATGGGTCCCGAAGAGAGTATGCAGATTCAGTCAAACTTGGGCTCTACGATTGCGATGGCATTTGATGAGTGCCCCTCGAGCAAGGCAGACAGAAACTACGTGACAGATTCCGTAAACCGTACGACCAGATGGCTTCAAAGATGCAAGACGGAAATGAAGCGTCTTAATTCATTGGAAGGAACGATAAATAAAAATCAGCTGCTTTTCGGTATCAACCAAGGCGCTGTTTTTGAAGATATCAGAAAAGACCATGCAAAGGCCATTTCCGAGATGGACCTTGACGGCTATGCGATAGGCGGACTTGCGGTAGGCGAGACTCACGAGGAAATGTATCATATCATCGAGGAGGTCACGCCTATTCTTCCGAAGAATAAGCCGACTTATCTGATGGGTGTCGGTACACCTCAGAATATTTTAGAGGGTGTCGAAAGAGGAGTCGATTTCTTTGACTGTGTATATCCTTCAAGGAACGGTCGCCACGGTCATGTCTATACAAATTTCGGAAAGCTCAATCTTTTCAATCAGCGCTACGAAAAGGATATGCGCCCGATTGAGGAAGGCTGCAACTGTCCTGCATGCAGGTCTTATTCAAGGGCTTACATCAGGCATCTTTTAAAGGCCAAAGAAATGCTCGGGATGAGACTTTGCGTGCTTCATAATCTTTATTTTTACAATAAGATGATGGAAGAAATAAGGGATGCACTTGACGCAGGAAACTTTGCCTCCTACAAGAAAAGCAAGCTTGACAGTATGGCATCGGAAACTGTATGATTATTTAGGTTTTTTAATAAAAACAAGGCAGAGTCGTTTGTGGGTTTAATCTGACTTCTGTACGAATTTTAAATATCTTTTTTGGAGGATTATTATGACTTTATTGCTTACATCCGATGCTACAACGGCAAGTTCCACCGGCGGAATTATTTCAATGCTTGTATCTTTCCTGATTCTCGGTCTTTTCTTTTATTTCGCTATCATCAGACCTCAGAAGAAAGAACAGAAGCGTATGAATTCGATGCTTTCGGATCTTGCAATCGGTGATTGCGTACTTACGAGCAGCGGATTTTACGGTGTGGTAATCGATATTACGGACGATACCGTTATCGTAGAATTCGGCAACAACAAGAACTGCCGTATTCCCATGCAGAAGAGTGCGATTTCACAGGTTGAGAAAGCAGAACAGTAATTTGATTTTCATGCCCCCTGCATTTTATGCAGGGGGTTTTTACTATATAGGAAATTGCTCCGCAATCCCCTATATAGTAAAAGCATGTTGATATTTCAGATTAACTGTACTAAAATTAATTTCATACTGTACTGCGTTAAAATTTTAAATTGTGAAAAGGAAGTATGGCTATGAATTATAAAATCGTATGTATTCCGGGTGACGGAATCGGACCGGAAATTGTGGCAGTTGCAAAGAAGTGCCTTGAAAAAATCGGCACCAAATTCGGTCACCAGTTTGATATGGAAGACGTCCTGATGGGCGGAGCTTCGATAGATGCTTACGGGATTCCGCTTACGGACGAAACCATAGAAAAAGCAAAGGCCGGTGATGCGGTACTCATGGGTTCCATCGGAGGAGACGCAAAAACTTCGCCCTGGTACAAACTTGAGCCCACGAAGCGCCCCGAGGCCGGACTTTTAAAAATCAGAAAAGAGTTGGGACTGTTTTGCAATTTGAGACCCGCTTTTCTTTTTCCGGAGCTTTCGGACGCATGTGTACTCAAAAAAGAGGTAAGCAGGGAAGGCTTTGACTTAATCATTGCTCGTGAACTTACCGGCGGACTTTATTTCGGAGAAAGAAAAACTTCCGTAGTAAACGGTTTAAGAACCGCAACGGACACACTTACTTACAATGAAGAGGAAATAAGGCGTATTGCAATCAAGGCCTTTGAAAGCGCTATGAAACGTAAAAAGAAAGTTACCAGCGTTGATAAGGCAAACGTTCTTGATTCGTCAAGACTCTGGCGGCAGGTTGTGACGGAAGTTTCAAAGGATTATCCCGATGTTACCTTGGAACATATGCTTGTTGACAACTGCGCAATGCAGCTTGTAAAGGATCCTAAGCAGTTCGACGTGATCCTTACGGAGAACATGTTCGGAGATATTCTTTCGGATGAGGCAAGCATGATTACCGGTTCAATAGGAATGCTTTCAAGCGCAAGTCTTAATGAAACCAAATTCGGACTTTACGAGCCGAGTCACGGTTCGGCACCGGATATTGCCGGAATGGACATAGCAAATCCTATTGCAACCGTACTTTCCGCGGCAATGTTACTTCGTTTCAGCCTCGACTTAAATGACGAAGCGGATGCACTTGAATCGGCTGTAAAGAAGGCACTTTCAGACGGATACAGGACGTCTGACATATATACAGAAGGCACAAAAAAGGTTTCATGCTCCGAGATGGGCAGGATTATCACAGAAAATATTTAATTTTCACAGAGGAGAAGGAAATGATAAGCGACAATGTTAAATGCGGCTCCCAGCAGGCTCCG
>CAZCPW010000027.1:1529-9982 GCA_964499925.1 uncultured Lachnospiraceae bacterium | reverse complement strand
AGGAGACTTAAATGGCAAAGAAAAAGGTTAAGGCTTATTATTCCGGCATCGGCGGTCAGGCCGTTCTTGAAGGCATCATGATGAAGAACAAGGACAAATATGCTGTCGCTGTCAGAAAGCCAAATGGGGAAATAGAAGTAGATATAGATGAATACACAGGCGTCGCAAAGGATCATTTGCTTAAGAATCTTCCTTTCTTCAGAGGCATTTTCAATTTTATCGATTCGCTGACGCTTGGCATGAAGTCACTGAACTATTCGGCTACCTTTTACGAGGACGAAGAGGATAAAGAAACCCGTTTTGACAAGGCAATGGACAAGATCTTCAAGGACAAGACCGCCAAGGTCCTTTCGGGCATTGTGACATTTATTTCGATTATATTTGCCGTTGCGATATTTATTGTTCTTCCTTATTATTTAACGGCTTTGATTACAAAGAACGTGCGTAACGACACACTCACGGCTTTGATAGAAGGTATCATAAGGGTTTTGATTTTTGTGCTTTATGTCCTGCTTATTTCGTTCAGTCGTGACATTAAGAGAGTTTACCGTTATCACGGTGCGGAGCATAAGTGCATCAACTGCATCGAACACGGACATCCCCTGACAGTTAAAAACGTTATGCGTGCCTCGAGACTTCACAAAAGATGCGGCACGAGCTTCTTACTGTTGGTTATTTTGATAAGTATTATTTTGTTTTTCTTTATACGTGTCGAATCACCTTTACTGAAGGTAGTAATCAGAATTTTACTTGTTCCCGTGATTGCGGGTATTGCCTATGAGTTCATCCGCGTAGCCGGAAAAAGAAACAACATCTTCGTAAAGATTATTTCGGCTCCCGGCCTTGCACTTCAGAAGATTACGACCAAAGAACCGGATGAATCAATGGTCGAGGTTGCTATCGCCGCCGTGGAAGCGGTATTTGACTGGAGGGACTTCTTAAAGGAAAAGTTTAACTACTCAGAGGACGAACCGGAGACGGACGAGAAGCCTTCGGACGACGAGACGGAAGTCAACAATGAAATACAGTAAGCTTTATGAATTCGGCTGTCTTCAACTAAAGGCAGCCGATATTTCGGATTGGAAGACAGATGCAAGGCTTCTTTTGGAATTTGCCTGCGGGACGGATTTTAATTTTCTTTATACAAATCCGGACTTTGAAGTTTCGGAAGATAAAGAAATCCTGTACAAAGAATATATAGACAAAAGATTGACACGTGTGCCGCTTCAGCATATCACGGGCACACAGTGCTTTATGGGACTTGACTTTAAGGTGACTCCGGATGTTCTGGTTCCTCGTCCGGATACCGAGATTCTGGTGGAGGAGGTACTCAAAGACCTTCACGACGGAATGCGGATCTTGGATATGTGTACCGGTTCGGGTTGCATCTTACTTAGCCTGTTAAAATATTCAAATGACTGTACGGGTCAAGGCGTAGACATAAGCCCTGAGGCACTTAAAGTGGCAAGAGAGAATGCCGATAGCCTGGAAATCTCAAGCGCAGAGTTTATTGAGAGCGACCTTTTTCAAAACGTAAGCGGGAAATTTGATATACTTGTTTCAAATCCTCCGTACATTAAGACTTCGGAGATTAAAACGCTTATGCCTGAGGTGAGTATTCACGATCCTTACATTGCTTTGGACGGACACGAGGACGGCGTTTATTTTTACAAAAAGATACTTGAGACTTCTCCGGAATTTTTAAATCGCGGCAGTCTGATTGCATTTGAAATAGGAAATGATGAAGGCGAGGCGGTTTCCAAACTCATGGAAGAAGCCGGACTTAAGAATATTGAAGTGATAAAGGATTACGGCGGGAACGACCGCGTTGTAAAGGGATTTTTGTTTTAAGGAGTAAGTATGTTTGACAAACTTGAAAATCTTTTAATCAGATTTGAGGAGCTGATGGGAGAGCTTTCTTCTCCGGGAGTTACGGACGATACAAAGAGATTCCGTGCTCTTATGAAGGAACAAAGCGATTTGACTCCCATAGTCGAGACTTATAAAAAGTACAAAAAGGCAAAGCAGGACATCGACGATTCAATTTCTATGCTTGAAGAAGAATCGGACGAGGAAATGCGTGAGCTTTTAAAAGAGGAACTTTCGACCGCAAAGTCGGATGTGGAAAGACTTGAGGAAGAGCTTAAGATTTTACTGCTTCCCAAGGACCCCAATGATGACAAGAACGTAATCGTTGAAATCCGTGCGGGCGCAGGCGGTGATGAGGCGGCACTTTTTGCGGCAGAGCTTTACCGCATGTATGTACATTATGCCGAGAAACAGCATTGGAAGGTTGAAACCCTTAACATCGACGATATCGGTATCGGCGGCATGAAGGATGTAAACTTCTGCGTAACCGGAAACGGAGCTTATTCAAAGCTTAAATACGAAAGCGGCGTTCATCGTGTACAGAGAGTTCCCGAAACCGAGTCGGGCGGACGTATTCATACTTCAACCGCTTCGGTTGCGGTTATGCCTGAAGTAGAGGATGTTGACGTCGTAATCGATGAAAAGGATATCCGTATCGACGTAATGAGAGCCTCCGGAAACGGCGGACAGTGTGTCAACACCACAGACTCCGCGGTACGTCTTACCCACTATCCTACGGGAATCGTGGTTTATTCACAGACTGAAAAGAGCCAGCTTCAGAACAGGGACAAGGCCTTTGCCCTGCTTCGTGCAAAGCTTTACGATATAGAACTTCAAAAGCAGCATGATGAACAGGCGGATTTAAGACGTTCACAGATAGGTACAGGGGACAGATCAGAAAAGATTCGTACCTACAACTTTCCTCAGACGAGAGTTACCGATCATCGCATAGGGCTTACGAGTCACAATCTTGACGGAATTTTAGACGGCGACCTTGACGAACTCATTGACAGTCTGATTGCCGCAGACCAGGCAGCAAAGCTTGCAAAGATGGAGAATAACTAAACTCGGTCGTTTAAAACTTGACCGTTAGCAGAAAACTTTAAGTTAAGCTTTCTTTAGCGAAAGATTACTTATGAACGTAAGTTAAGGTAATAGACTACCTGCTTCTGCCGGCGGCAGAGAGCAATATATGTGGGCATGGTTTGTAATTGTGCCTTGGAGATGATATGGCAGATTTAATAATAGATGCGCTTAAGGATACACTTAAACTCATACCCTTTCTTTTTGCAACCTACCTTGCAATGGAGTATCTTGAGCACAAGACTTCCTCGAAGGTACTTTTGTGGGTACAGAAAGCGGGAAATTTCGGTCCACTTATCGGAGGACTTTTGGGAGCCGTTCCGCAGTGCGGATTTTCAGCTGCAGCTTCTTCTTTATACGCAGGAAGAGTCATTTCGCTCGGCACGATACTTGCAATCTATCTTTCGACATCCGATGAAATGCTGCCCGTACTGATTTCCGAGAAGGCACCGATAAAGCTGATCCTTGTGATCTTGCTCATAAAGATTTTGCTCGGCATTTTCTGGGGATACATGACGGACTTGCTGCTTTTCAGAAACGAAAATGCACACGAGCATATAAATATTCATTCGCTCTGTGAAGAGGAACACTGTAACTGCAATAAGGGAATTTTGGGCTCCGCCATTAAGCACACGCTTCAGATAGCGGGATTCATATTACTCATAACGCTTGCATTAAACGTATTTATAGAGCTTGTCGGAACAGATTCGCTTAAAGAACTTGTATTTAATCACAAGATTTTCGGACCCCTCATAGCAGGCGTGATAGGACTTATTCCGAATTGCGCGTCATCCGTTGCCATTACCGAGCTTTACCTTGACGGAGCACTCTCTTTCGGTTCGCTTATTTCCGGTTTACTCACCGGAGCGGGGGTTGGCTGGCTCGTGCTCTTAAGAGCATCCAACTCAGTAAAAAGAACGTCGAAGGTCGTATTGCTCCTTTATATATTCGGTGTGGTCTCCGGAATAGTGATCGGATTGTTTATGTAACCGGAAAGATTATGAATTTGCTACAATAAGTTGTTTTGTGTAACCTTAAAGATAAAAGTGCCGGTAAAGTCCGGCTTTTGCAAACCAATAAATAGGGCTTTGAATTTAGGAGGAAAAGATGAATTTTTATTGCCTTACGCTTTTTCCAAAGCTCATCGAGGATGCGTTTTTAACGAGCATTACAGGCAGAGCTTGTAAAAATAAAATACTGAATCTCGAATGCATTGACATAAGAGACTTTTCAGAGGATAAGCACGGTCGGGTTGATGACTATACCTACGGCGGCGGAGCGGGGCTCTTGATGGAAGCGGAGCCTGTTTTTAAAGCGTACGAAGCTGCAATGGATAGGATAAAGAAACCTGCCCGTGTCCTTTTTATGTCTCCGAAAGGCAAAACCTTTAATCAGGAGATGGCGATAGAACTTTCAAAGGAAGAAAATCTCATATTCCTATGCGGGCACTATGAGGGAATTGACGAAAGAGTTTTGGAAGAAATCGTGACGGATGAGGTTTCGCTGGGAGACTTTGTGCTGACGGGCGGCGAACTTCCGGCGGTTGTCATGATGGATGCAATTTCCCGTATGATACCGGGAGTCCTTCACAACGAGGCTTCAGGCGAAACGGATTCTTTTTATGACGGTCTTTTGGAATATCCTCAATACACAAGACCGGAAGTGTGGCATGAAAAGCCTGTACCCTCGTTACTGTTAACCGGAAAACATGACGAGGTTGATGAGTGGAGACTTTTGGAATCACTTAAGATTACCAAAAAGAACCGATTTGACCTTTACAGTCAATACAGAACAGAGCATCCTTTCTCGCTTAAGCGGGACAAGAGATTTCATTTGCTGGCGTGCGGAAACCGGATCTTTAAAGAGGACGCCGAAAGTGTTCTTACATGTTTTAAAGAGTTTCATGATACTTACGGCATGACAGTTTCTATATACGTGGATGAAGTTGATTTGACTGATATAGTCACCACTGAAGAAGAAATTAATTATCTAAAAATTAATAATTCCTGGCTAAAGTTTTCGCCGGTGTTTAACGATAATTATGAAGAAAATTATATAAGGCTTGATAAACTTTTGGGTAGGGAAAGCATAGACAACTGTGCTTTACCCGGAAGCAAACTTTCGGATAAAAATTTCATCCTTGAGACAGTAAAAAAACATAATTTTACAGGATTTTATTTATCCGAAAATGAACCTTTTATGAATGAAAAAAAGTCTTTATATATAGAAGGTGAATCGGAGGATATTCTTTCTGAGGAAGAGAGCCTGAAGTTTAGGAGCGAAGGCGCGGTTTACAGCCTTAAAAACAACTGTTTTTTCTTTAAAATAAACGGAACGGTTGATGATTGCGACAGCCTTTACGAGAGCCTGAAACCTTATCCGAGGGCAAAGGAAAGCAGGAACGTAACTCTTTTACTTAAAGAGCCGAACGGTAAGAATTTAAAGGCACTTAAGGAAGGACTTAAGTTTCTTACGAAGAATAATTACAAATTTCTTTTTCCGATGGAGTACTTATATTGAAAAAATTTGTTTCATGGAATGTTAACGGTTTGAGAGCCGTGTGCGAGAAGGGTTTCTTTGATACGTTTAAGGAACTTGATGCCGACATATTTGCACTGCAGGAAATCAAACTTTCCGAGGGGCAGTTCGAAACGGACGCGGACGGTTATCATACATATTTTAATTACGCCGAGAAAAAGGGTTATTCCGGAACGGCAGTTTTTTCAAAGGAAGAGCCTTTGAATGTCACCTACGGAATCGGAATTGACGAGCACGACCACGAGGGACGGGTGATCACACTTGAGTTTGAAAAGTTTTTCTTTATCGATGTGTACGTACCGAACTCCCAACAGGAACTTAAGCGGCTCGACTACCGTATGAAGTGGGAAGATGATTTCAAGGATTATCTGTTGAAGCTTAAAGAAAAAAAGAGCGTCATCGTTTGCGGCGACTTAAATGTGGCTCACGAGGAAATTGATATTAAGAATCCTAAAGCAAACCGCAGAAACGCAGGCTTCACCGATGAGGAACGAGGCAAGATGACGGACCTTTTAAATGTGGGCTTTATTGATTCCTTCAGATTCAAATATCCGGATGCAAAGGATATTTACTCTTGGTGGTCATACAGGTTTAAGGCCAGGGAAAAGAACGCCGGGTGGCGGATAGATTACTTTTTGACATCCGAGGATTTAAAGGATGCTATAAAGGATTCTTTAATTCATACCGATATTTACGGGTCGGATCATTGCCCGGTGGAGTTGAGAGTGGACATTTAAATACAAACGGGGGTTTTAATTATTGGGAAATGGGGTTGCCATAGAATATAGCGATTAAAAGTAAGTAATGCGTTTCTATCATATTTCATAGAAGCAGAATGGTGGGGCTTACAAAGGAGCGAAGTATGAACAAAAAGAAAATTAACAGTATTTTAAGAGGCATGGCAGCCACGGGAATTGCAATCGGAGGAGTCAGCTCAATCCAGGGAACCGAGATGGTTTATGCGAATGAGTTAGACAGCAGTTCAGTCAGCGAAAGCGAGGATGTAGAGGGAAGCGCAAGCGAAACAAAATCCGAAAGCTTGGCCGAAGAACGGGAAACCGAGAACTCCGAGGCAGAAAGCGCATCTTTGACAAATGAATTAATGACAACCGGGCTTACGCAGGAAGAGTCAAAGCCTGTTTCGGAAGACAGTCTTGCATCAACCATAGCAAGTGAGGACAGTGCACTTCTTTCGGAATCCGCATCGGCAAGCGAATCTTTGGCAGAAGCTGTGAATTCCATTTCCGAGGCATCCGCATTGGCAAGCGAGTCTTTAGAAAAAGCTGAGTCGGCAGCAGCAAGCGAACACGATTCAATATCGGTATCTAATTCCGAATATGAGGCTTCATTAAGTGTAGCTTATTCGGAAAGCCTTTCGGAAGCACAGAGCGCATATGACAGTGCCTCTGCAGCTTTTGAGAGTGCAAATGCGAAAGATGAATATTTGGAAAGCCTGATTACCGATATAGAGACGCAGAAGTCTTTTGTAAACAGTTTGGTTGCGGACAACGGTGATAAGACTTTGGATCAAATCTCGTATGAAGATGCAGAGGGTGTAACACGCAGCTATTGGTATGCAGCAAATGAGCTGGCAAATCTCTTAGTTAAGTATAGTTTTTATCAGAATGATGAAGTTAAGAATATCACATACTCTGCTTGGGAACAGGATGGCGGTGATAATCGCACCGGAAACTATGTGCAGGTTAAGTACACTGATAAGACGACGGGAGAAACAAAGACAGCTTACTTTGATTATGCAACAATTGATTCGAATGGTGAAATTCTCTATACGCGTGAAGGAGAAGCCGGCGCAGATGGCATAAATACGAGCAAGGTTGCAGGAATTGCGGTTCTAAAGAAGACTGCAACAGGTGAAAGAGATGTAACCGTATGGAACGAGATAGAAGTGGATGTGCCCAATAAGCACGGATCCGGTACGCATAAAGAAATAAGATACGAGACGGAAACAAAAACCTTACCTACCGGTTTTACGGGAAGCGGTAAAGAAGTAACGTATAAAACCAACGATGGAAAGATTAAAGACGGTAACTACAACGTAAAAGGTGACTATCTGTATTCCACAGAAGACTACAACCACCAAAGAGATGATTATAGCCAGCAGCGTAGTGACTTAACATCGGCTTCTTATTCACTGAGTGCATTAAAGTCTGAAAGCATGAGTGAGGCTGCTTCCAGAAGCGCATACTTGAGCGAAAGTGATGCGACAAGAAGGAGTGCTTCTGAAAGCCTTAGCATGTCCACTTCCGGAAGCCTTTCCGAAAGTGACAAAGCTTCAACAGCTTTCAGCGAGTCTGTAAGCTTAAGTGAAGAGAAATACAAGAGTACATCTGAAAGTCTTTCCGCGGCACATGATGCGGCAATCGCAAGTCAGAGTGCGAGCCTGAGTGAAAGCACCGAAAAGAGCTTAAGCGAGAGCACCGAGAAGAGCTTAAGTGAAAGCGAAAGTACCGAGAAGAGCTTAAGCGAAAGTGAAAGCACCTATAAGAGCTTAAGCGAGAGCACCGAGAAGAGCTTAAGTGAAAGTGAAAGCACATATAAGAGCTTAAGCGAGAGCACCGAGAAGAGCTTAAGTGAAAGCGAGAGCACCGAGAAGAGCTTAAGTGAGAGCGAAAGCACCTATAAGAGCTTAAGCGAGAGCACTGAGAAGAGCTTAAGTGAAAGCGAAAGTACCTATAAGAGCTTAAGCGAGAGCACTGAGAAGAGCCTAAGTGAAAGCGAAAGTACCTATAAGAGCCAGAGTGAAAGTACCGAAAAGAGCTTGAGTGAAAGTACCGAGAAGAGCCTGAGCGAGAGCCTTAGCAATGCAGCTGCTTCAACAAGCGAAAGCCTTAGCGATGCAGCAACACCGGAAAGCGAGAGCCTTAGCGATGCAACTGCTCCGGCCCCGGAAAGTGAGAGCAATAGCGATGCAGCGTCCTCTGAAAGTGAGAGCAATAGCGATG
>CAZCPW010000027.1:0-1429 GCA_964499925.1 uncultured Lachnospiraceae bacterium | reverse complement strand
GTGAGAGCAATAGCGATGCAGCGTCCTCTGAAAGTGAGAGCAATAGCGATGCAGCATCCTCTGAAAGTGAGAGCAATAGCGATGCAGCGTCCTCGGAAAGCGAGAGCAATAGCAATGCATCTACTTCAGCAAGCGAGAGCCTTAGCAATTCAACTGCTTCAACAAGCGAAAGCATCAGTAACACGGCTACCTCGGCAAGTGAGAGCATAACGGTTACAGAGACGACGATTGAAGATACTCAGGTTCCGGAAGCAGCAGCATCTGCAGCAGCAGTTACATCGGAGGCTGCAGTTGCAGCAGTAGCTCCTACGGCAGCAGCACCCGCAGCAGTAGCTCCTACGACAGAGGAAGAGATCGTAACAATTGAGGATGAGGATGTTCCGCTTGCAGTTGTCGAAAGCGAAAGTGCTTCGACCGAGATCGAGGATGAGGATACTCCTCTTGCATCTCCTGTGAAAGCATCGGCAGGACTCAGCACCTGGTGGTGGAGCGTTGTGGCAGCAGCCGCAAGCGTTACTGGCAAGGGAGCAGTCGATCATCGCAAGAGAAAGAAAAACGACGAGGACGATTCCGAAAAATAACTTTCTTGAGCAGTATCAGTGAATAATTTATAATAGATGTGACCACCCAAGGGTGGTCACAATCTTTATGTTGAGGCGGAAATGAGCTTGAATAATTCACATAAAAAAGAACATGTCCTACTTTACAAAGTGTTATATTCCGCCATTATTGTCGCAATATACATTATCGGTATAAATATCCCACTTTACGGCGTAGACACGCAGGCAAACAAGAATCTTCAGATTGATGCTCAGCAGATATTGAACCAGACACTTAACGGCGATATCCGCAACTCATCGATATTTTCGCTGGGGCTTTGGTCGTACATGATGGCGTCTATGTTCGTCATGTTGATGGTTTCTATTATTTCGATTGACAAAACGCACAAAGTCTTTCCGAAAAAAATCAGCCGGGCCACAATCATACTTACCGTGATTTTTGCCTCGGTTCAGGCATATACCAACATTCAAAACTTTACCTATACCTCATCCGAATATCTCATCCTTACAAAGGCAATCGATTTTTTGGAGATGATTACAGGCATGCTTCTTGTTATTTTTCTTTGTGAACGCATGGGAAAATACGGAATAGGCGGCAGGACGACGGTCTTTGCCATCAACGTTTTTGACGGATTGCTGACAATGCTTGACGGAATGAGTGTAGAGAAAATCCTTCTCCCTGCGGCAATTGCCATTACGGAAATAGCGATTATGGTCTTCATGGAGACAAGGGAAAAGCGCATCCCGGTACAGAGGGTTTCGATACACAATATCTACGCAGACAAGAACTATATAGCCTACAAGTTCAATCCTGTCGGAGTCATGCCCATAATGTTTGCTTCGGTTGCGTTTATATTGCCGCAATTTTT
>CAZCPW010000026.1:0-10103 GCA_964499925.1 uncultured Lachnospiraceae bacterium | reverse complement strand
TTATTGTAAATCCGGCATCACGCTCGAATCACGGAATAATGGTTTGGAATGAAATTGAACAATACCTCATGTCCGAAAATGCAGAGTTTAAGGTCTATTTTTCAAAGAATGCGGGTCACGTTTACAGACTCGTATATGATATATGTTCCGAGCACATTGACGACGAGGAGCGCACCGACCTTATCATTCTCGGAGGCGACGGTACCTTCAACGAAGCTCTTCAGGGAGTTATTTCCTTTGAAAAGGTCAATATCGGCTACATTCCGACAGGCTCGAGCAACGACTTTGCAAGAGCTCTTTCCTATCCTTCTTCACCGATAGAATGTCTTAAGAGAATTCTTTCCTGTGAAGAGCCGCGAAAGTTAGACCTCGGCAGGCTCAAATATGAGGAGCTTTCCGAGGAAAGAACAAGTCTTGCGACCGAACCCGTGAGCCGCACACGTTTCTTCAGCGTTTCATGCGGTATAGGCTTTGATGCTGCCGTATGTGAGGAAGCTCTTGACTCAAACATCAAAAATGTGCTAAATAAGATAAGGCTCGGAAAGCTTGCATATGGTCTCATTGCGATTAAGCAGATCTTCAGGTCAAAGCTTTGCGACGCTACTTTAATAATTGATAACGACGAAAGTATTATAATCAGGAACGCCAGATTCGTAGTGGGCATGAACACCTGCTTTGAAGGCGGCGGATACAAATTTGCACCGGATGCGGTTCCCGATGACGGACACTTGGATATCTGTACCGTCGGAAACATCAGTCCCTTTGGTGTTTTAAGAGCTCTTCCCGGAGCTCCGAAGGGCAAGCACATTAAGCTTAAGCAGGTGCACATATACCGTGTCAAAGAATTTGAAGTTGAAACTGCCTCTCCTCTGTGGGTTCATACGGACGGCGAGGTTTATACAAAGTCAAACCATATAAAGGTAAACATCCTTCCCGGTGCGCTTAACTTTTTATGGTAACGAGGAATAAAAATGAAAGCTTTATTTAAAAAATACGGACATATTCTTCCTGTTCTTATTTATATGCCCATATATCTGATTTGGTTTACGCTGCTTGAGAAGTATCAGGCAAGCAGCTACCGTATGATTCACACAAGCCTTGACAATGAAATCCCGTTCATTGAAATTTTCATTATCCCCTATTTCTTGTGGTTTGCATACGTTGCGGTTGCCGTTGCGATTGCCTTCCTTACGGATAAAGAACAATATTTCAAATCCATCGCCTTTCTTTTTATAGGTATGACGGTATTTTTAATAATTTCCACGTTGTGGCCCAATGCTCAGAACTTGCGTCCGCGTATAATGCCTCGCGACAATATCTTTACGAGAATGGTTTCGTATCTGTATTCCATCGATACGCCCACCAATCTTTGGCCGAGCATTCACGTGTACAACTCCATCGGAGCATACCTCTGCATTGCAAAGTGCAAGGCCACCAAGGACAAAAAATGGATTTGCAATCTTTCGCTGATACTCAGCATTTTGATTATTCTTTCAACGATGTTCTTAAAGCAGCATTCGACCTTTGACGTAATGACCGCCTTCCTCATGGCAGGCATCGTTGCAATCGCGGTATACAGAGAAGATGTTTCCGAATTCTTTAAGGAAAAGGCTCTGGAAAAAGAAAAACAAAAAGACAAGGCAAGAAAGAAATTCGTTTAAGTATAGCGACATATATCCATCGCGCGAGTGCGCATCAAAAAAGGAACTGCCAATTGGCGGTTCCTTTTTGATGTGACTGTGTTAATTGAAATGAAAAAGCTTTTGCGCAATATGATATCCGCCTACGGATATCCTGCGTCCCAATTCTCCCGGAAGATTCATCGCTGTTCCGAGTAAGCCTCTTCGAATCCTCTTTTCAAGACGCTCATCCGTTTCAAGCATCCAGTTCCACAAATCTTTCTTTTTCTCAAGACTGTCCTTGGTATCGTCCAGGATGAGTAGGATTGAGGAAATCGTCGTGATAATCTCAAGATAGCTGTACATGTAGCGTTTAAGCTTGTAATTTAAGCTTCCGCCCTTCGATATCTTTGAATAAAATTCAAACATGAGCTTATTCACGAGAATCTGCTGATCGACTCTCTTAATCATGATGCTCTCATTGACGGACTGATCTTCCCTGCCGATGAAATACCGATAGAAGTTCACGTCGAGATAATACATGTTCTTGACATACGGTAAGGGCTTGTACACGTAAAGGTTGTCCACATAGAAAGTATGCTTCGGAAGTTCGAGATTGCACTCCTTCAAAAGGCTTGTACGGAAGATGACCGAATGCATCAAGATGTACTGACCCTTTTTAAAGTTTCCTATATCCTTCCAGGTAAACATTTCATTCGACGGAAGAACGTGTCTGTACTGGATGACCTTCTTGTGCTTCTCTCCGACCTTCTCGTATACGTAGTTTGAAATCAGCATATCGAGACGCTTTTCAGAATCAAGAAGCTGCCTTAAGGTGTCAAGGATTTTGTACAAGGCATCTTCATTAACCCAGTCATCGGAATCAACAACCTTAAAATAAAGTCCGGTTGCATTCTTGATGCCGGTACATACGGCATCTCCGTGTCCGCCGTTTTCCTGATGGATTGCCTTGATAATCGTAGGGTGTTCTTTTTCAAGTCTGTCGGCGATTTTACCGGTGTCGTCTTTTGACCCGTCATCGACTATCAAAATTTCGACATCCTCTCCGCCTTTCAAAATAGAATCAACACATTTTTCCATATAATCCTGCGAATTATAGCAGGGAATTGCAAAGCTTAAGAGTTTCATGTTGTGCTCCGTTTTTCTTTCTTTTTCACGTAAGGTACCCTGGCGCTCGGAACCACCTCCGAGGCAGGTGTTGTATGAATCGCCTGATCGTCGAAGAAGATGTGTGCGCCAAAGGCTTCCAGAACGTCACGCTTTGATATGCCGCCGAGGAAAAAGGCTTCGTCGATACGAACGTTCCAGGCTCTCAACGTCCTGATTACACGTTCATGCGCAGGTGCACTCCTTGCGGTTACAAGTGCGGTACGTATAGGCGCTTCTTCCGGCGGAAACTCCTCCTGAAGATTTGAGATTTCCTTTAAGAACCTTGCGAAAGGACCCTGCGGAAGCGGTTTGTCGGCGTTCTTGCGTTCATTTTCCTCGAATGCTTCCAGGCCTTCTTTTTGATAGATCAGCTCCGATTCATCAGTAAACAGCACGGCATCTCCGTCAAAGGCAATACGTATCTGTTTAATATCCTCTTCTGCATTATAATCGTTTCCCACGTCATTGCAAATAATACCGGCCGCAATTCCCGAATTGATGGCCGACTGCACGTCATCCTCATATGCAGAAAGAAAAAGATCGGTATGAAAAGCATTAAGGTAAGGTGCCAGACTGCCGCCGCTTGAAAGAACGGCGCGGGAAATGTTCAGTTTGTAATGCTCTATCGAATTAAATACTCGCAGTGAGGTATCCGCGCTGTTACGAGACATTATAATGACCTGAACACGGTCCTTTTTACCGTTAAGCTCGTTGAGTCCGAGCAGCGCCTTTATAAGCTTAAATCCGGGTCCCGGCTTTAAAGGCTCCGTCTCATGAGCCCTCTGATATTCCGAATATTCCTTTAGACCCTTTTCCTCGAATATACTGTTTTCAAAAGATAAGTCAAACAACGCTCTCGACGAAACACCGATTACGAGTCTGTGTTCAAGATCGTATGCCATAAATACCTCCGATATTATCTGAGCCTCTCACACTCATACTTTGCATGGGTTTCAAGACAATAAAGAAGTTCGTCGCATCTGTCCTCGATTTTGCCGTCCTTTATGTCCAGATCCAATGACGCCGCCATGGTATTAATCATGAAATCATTGATGCGCGGACGAAGGTGCGCCAAAATTTCTATTCTTTCTTTGTACGTTTCCGCATCCAAAAATTCCATAAGGCCCGGATCAACCACAGTCTCCTGCTTTTCAAAGCGGTACTCAGCTGTTGCATCGGGATACTTGTCCCTGTCCACCCTGCTCATGAACATTTCAAGCGGACGTGCGTAATCCTTGCCTTCGCCGTAGAGTGCGCGGTATATGACAAGCCTCTCTCCGGTCTCGGAATCCTCCGCTATTGTAATAATCTGGTACAAGCCGCCTTTAAAATGCTTGTAAATCTCATTTGGTTTAGGATCTTCTCTCATTTCATGAAAAAGAAAAGCTGATTGAGGAAGTTTCGCCTCCGTTAAGCTTAATGCCCAAAAGAGTTTCCTCAAGCTCTTTTTGTTCCTCCGTTGTTAATTTTTTATATGACGGAAGGTTGATGGAAATATTGTAATCGATACTCACACCGTCTTCCGTAATCTTCGTCATCGTCACTCCGGCGTTCTTTATCCCGTAGTCCTTTAAAACCTGTTTTATTTCGTTTCGAAACTCAATCTCCGCGGTATTGGACCTCTTGTTGAAGACCGACTCTCTTGCGGAAACCTTTATGTGCAGCAGTAAAAAGGTAATGCACAAAATTCCGAGTGCCAAAACAACAATACCGAGCAAATTTCTTTCCGTAATCTTCATATCGACTGCCTCCTAAGCTTTTCTTTATACTTATGGTAATCGATATGCTGTCCGTTAAAGCGGACTTGCACGCAAGAGTAACGTCTGAATTTTTATAAAGTTTTCAGACAAATGCTTGGATGAGAAATTTTCACGCTGTTCTTTTGGAACATTCTATAATCAAAAGTTCTACGCCTATCCTGTCGATTATGTTGCCGGATTTGATATCAGTCTCGGTCTTTGCGCAGGCCTCCACGTTTGCCTTGATGCCGGCATAGGTCATCCTGCGAACCTGACCGGACATCTTGTTGGCTGGATAGTCCTTTAACGAAAGCCTGTACTTAATATCATTCAGGGATTCGTTTCTGTCAAGGCCGTCCTTTATCGCAAGCATCTGCCTGAACTGTTTTGAAAGCAGACTCAGGATAAAGAAAGGGGATTCCCTTAAAATAAGCAAGTCAAAGTAAACCTTCAAAGCCGCTTTTTGATTGTTTGCCGCCATTGCATCTATCATATCGAAGATTTTCTCGTTTACTTCCCTTGCGCATACGGCGTCGACATCCTTCACGGTAATCACATCCCGATCGTAGGTGTAAGCCGTGAGTTTGTCCATCTCGTTCTTTAACGTGAGCATATCACGGCCGCACTCGTCCAAGATGTAAGTTGCCGTAGATGCCGTGATGTTCTTTCCCGAGGCTTTTGCCATTCCGGCAAGCCAGCTCATCAGCTGTTCGTCGGTCCTATGGGAATACTCTTCCGTAACTCCCGCCTTTGTGACAGCCTGAAAGCTTTTCTTGCGCTTGTCTACCGCCGTTTCAACAAATACAAGAACCGTTTCCTCGGGAACTGAATTGATGATTTTCAGTACAATGTCACCGTTATCCTTTGAATCGCTTTCGGCATCTTCAGTGTCAGTACCTTCTTCGTCCTTATCCGATTTTGAACGTTTCGCCCCGAACCAGCCGCTGTTTTCAACGATGACAAGACGTTTTTCCGCCATAAAAGGTACCGTCAAAACCGTATCAAACACCGTATCCGCGTCGATACCTTTTCCTTCAAAATATGAATAGTTAAAGGTATCCCCCTCTCTTACGATTGCGTTCTTAAGCGCATTCTTGTAATGAAGCCTCAGATAATCCTGCTCGCCGTATAGGAGGTAAACTCTTTTGAAATTTTTTGTTTTTATGTCATTCGAAACAACAGCCACTTACGTTTCCTCACCGGTCCATTCTTCTAAGCTGAATTTAAATATCAATTTTAATCAATGAAAAGTTTTTAAAAGGTGTCAGGCGCTTGATACGAACATTATCATTTGGGAATCACTGGATGAAATTTCTCATAACACGCATGTAGTCTTTCTTGGCATTGAAAATTGCCATCACATTTACAGTTTTGCTTTCTTCATCGATAAGATAAAATACAAGATAATCCTTATGTGTAACAAAGCGAAACCCCGCACTTTTCAGAACCCGATCTCCGGGGAAAGACCCTGTCGACGGAAACTTATCCAATTTTTTACATCTTTCACGAAGTTCATTCACAAAACACTTTGCTATATCGATATCCTTAGCTTGTTCTGCAATCCATATAGCGATATCTCTCAAGTCCTGCTTCGCTGTGTCGGTAATCACAACCGTATAACTCATAACTCAAGCCCATCCAGCTCTGAAAGAATATCGTCAAACGCACTGTCAAGCGGCTGAATTCTTCCAAGCTTCAGATCATCTGATGCCTGAGCCAAATGACTGTACACAGCTAATTTTGCTTCTATCTCGGAAATATAATTTTGCTCCTCAACGAAACGCTCATGGCTCAATATAACGGTATCTTCTCTGCCATTCACGGTAATGGCTACCGGATTATCCTTCGCCAATGCGGATATCTGCGCATAATTAGTTCTTAAATCCTTAGATGGTCTAATTGAAATTACACTCGTCATATCATGTTTCTCCTCTTTTATGGTAGTCACATTGTAGCCCAATTTGACCACTGCCGTCAAGTTAAAAAGTACTGCAAGGATAACTGAAGACCCTGTACATAACAACTGAAAAATCACATTGGTGTCAGGCACTTGACAACTCTTATTCAATATAAATATTGCTATTCACTAATAAAGATTCTACTTAAAAACCTTCATGGCGTACCTTCCGCTTCCGTAAATTTCAATATCAATTTCACCGACATCTTTTGTAACAAAATAGTCCACACCGTATTCCTCAAGTCTCTCAGTCACCTCTTCCGAAGGGTGGTGATAACGGTTATTTATTCCGGCGGATATTATTCCGATATCAAATTCAACGCATTGCAGAAGCTTTTCGGATGTTGCCGATTTTGACCCATGATGTGCCACCTTCAAAACATCAATCTCCGCAGGAAGGTTGCTCACAACAGAATTTTCCGTGGTATCCGTGGCATCCCCGGTCAAGAGAATTTGAAAATTGTTTATTTGGGCAAGCATCACCAAAGAATCCGTATTTGAATCCCCGGTTAAATGCTCTCTTGAAGGAGAAATAACATTAAACTCCGTCTTTCCTGATGTTATATTCATTCCGGAAGATACATAGCAGATTAAGACATCAAGTGCCTCTGCTTTTTCGACCGTTTCAATATAAAGTTCGTCCTTATATTCTTCGGAAATATCCGTGAGAAACAGTTCGTTTACACTGATTCCTTCATTCTTGCAGTTTTCTATAAGCGAGCCTATGTCTCCCATGTGATCCGTATCTGAGTGTGTGGCAAAAATTGCGGATACTTCATATATTCCCTCGGCTTTCAGAAAAGGAACAACGGTATATTCGGAAATACTTGTCTTGGAAGTGGACCCGCAATCAATTATTGCCGCACTTTTATTTCCGGTACGGATGACAATGCATTCGCCCTGTCCCACGTAAAGCATCGATATTTTTGAATCATAACCGCAAGTATTCCCGAAAAGCGAAAGCAGACTTGCTATCAGCAGGACTTTTAGATACGGAGATAATTTTTTTAGAAACACAGTCAATACGCAAAGCAGGCATAAGTAGTACAGGCAAAGCTTCCATACGGGAGGTTGCCCGAGTATTTCAAATGCTTCCACGTTTCCAAGCAGCAGGCATAAGGAGTCCAACATTCTAAGCAGTATTGCAAGAAGAAAATCAAAAAATCCTGCGAAAAACTTCAGATTTAACAAAGAAAAAAGGAAGCAAAGGAAGGAAAGCATCAATATAGGTCCGGAAAGCGGAGCCAAGAGAGCATTTACCAAAACGGAAGCAAGAGAATAGCTGTATGAAAGATACAAAGACATAGGCATTACAAAAAGGAAGATAACCATAGGAAAGGTAAGGGTATCCTTAATCAGGACCTTGCATTTATGTAAGGCAGGAATGTGTCGCATTACCGATGACCCTTTGGAACTTTCAAGCGGCCTGATTTCTTTATCCGGTTCTGACTTTTCGTGTGACTTGACATAGGTAAAGTAAATTGCAATTGAAAATACGGTTAAATACGAATATATAAACCCTGAGCTCAAAATTGCATACGGATTTGCCGCTATCGCAAGTATCAAAGCAGCAGAAACACTGTTTAGCATATCATAAGCCCTCGAACAAATGTCGGCAAAAAGCCTTATTGCAAACATAATAAGTGCACGTACCACCGAAACCGTAAACCCGACCAACAGTCCGTATGCAAAAAGAAAAACTATGCTTATCAGAGAAGCTTTGCTTCCTTTGATACCAAGTCTGCGAACAGTGCGGTAGATAAAATTTCCGGCAGCCGAAATATGAAGTCCGGAAATTACGAGAAAATGAGCGACACCGGCGCGGGTATACAATTTGCTTCGTTCTTCGGAAAGCAAGGTTTTGTCGCCCAAAAGAAGTGTATTAACGGTTCCTCCCTCCAGAGGGCATAGGCTTCCGACAAGCCTTGCGAACTTCCTGTTAATATTCTTAAAAGCATCACCAAAAGAAAATTTGACCGAAGCATTAACCGTAACATTGTTCGCATATACGATATACGAAACTTTTTTTGAAGCATAATAATTACGCAGGTTAAATTCACCTTTGTTCATCGGAGCGTCGATATTTGATAAAGTGCCGGAGACTGTAACCGTATTCCCCGTTTTTAACAGACTTTCGTCAATATCATCGGAATAACAAATATATTTACCAACCGTGATACTTTTTATCGATCCGTCCGTATCATACTGTTTTTCTCTGATTTTTCCGGTGATACATACATTTCCCAAGTAATCGTTCGAAAGTACAGGATATTCATATATCAGGCTTACATATATCAGATCTGTAAAAAGAACAACTATAGCCAGTACGAACAGCGGGCGCACAAGGAAAAAATTTTCAAGGCTATCTAACGGTAATTTCATCCTTAATGCTTTCAAAGACACCTTCCTTTATTCCGCTTACTTTCTTAATGTCTTCAATTGTCTCAAAGCTTCCGTTTGTCTCTCTGTAGGAAATTATTGCCTCTGCCTTTGCCTTTCCGACCCCGGAAAGCGTCATAAGAGAACTTAAATCCGCAGTATTTATGTTTACCTTTCCTGTTTCCTCTTCTCCGGAAGCTGTCAGCTCACCTACTGCCACCATGCCTTCGGAAGCTTTGCTTTCCTCGTCATCGGATATTCCCGGTACCAGGATATATGCCTCGTCTTCCAAAAGAACTGCGGTATTAATTCCGTCAAGCGTTCCGTCATCGGTAACACCGCCGGCGGCATTTATTGCTTCAAATACCCTTGAACCTTCCGGCAAGATATATACTCCGGGATTCAAAACGTGACCGCTCACGGACACATAGATGACGCTTTCCACGGAAACCGTCTCGACAGATTCGCTTATCAAGACCGATGTGTCGGTATATTCACTTGTGTAAACCACGGATGTTTCGCCGGCACAAGCCGCAACAAAAGAAACCGATAAAACCGGGAAAATCAAAATAATTAGTTTGGTGAAAAAATTTTTCATGTATCCTCCGATGCCGGAGGTAAGATGCGTTGATGCTTAGATTGTATATTAAGCTTTTCTGATTTACAATAGTTTCATTCAAAAATTCATTTCGGAGTTCAATATGAAATACGCCTTTTTTGATGTTGACGGGACGCTCAGTTCCCCGTGTTACCTCGTTCATGATAAATTTAAGCTCGGAATGCTTGACGAGGAATGGAAAGATTATTGTGAAAAGTATAAAGAAAATGCCTATCAGTGGTGCAAGGCAGTGCCTGAGGTTAAAGCGTATGCCGAAAAATTAAAATCCGAGGGTACCGTTCTTTTTGTGCTCACGGCTTCTTCGTACGAGTACGAGACCAAGGCCAAAGAAAAATTTGTTAAAGACAATTACCCCGGGCTCTTTACCGCAGTTTATACGGTAAAGCACGATCACGAGAAATGTCCCTTTATATTAAAAAAATCACATGAGCTGTGTGTAAGCCCATGTGATTGTGAAATAGTCGAAGATACTTATCGTATACTGCTTGAAACTCAATGTGCCGGGATTAAATCAACCCACCTTGCAACAATTCTTACGGGGCTTACGGACACACTGTCATAAAGGAAATAGCTTATTCGGCGACAAGCTGCGACTGAATTTGCTCTGCGAAAGACTTAAG
>CAZCPW010000025.1:0-10456 GCA_964499925.1 uncultured Lachnospiraceae bacterium | reverse complement strand
CCCTTTGGGAGAGGTGGCTGAGCGAAGCGAGGACGGAGAGGGCATCTTGCCTCTCTCTTTGGGAGAGGTGGCTGAGCGAAGCGAGGACGGAGAGGGCATCTTGCCTCTCCCTTTGGGAGAGGTGGCCGAGCGAAGCGAGGACGGAGAGGGCGAGGACGGCGCGAGCGTCCCGCTCGCGGAACGCTTTTTTACTTTATTAATCTGTATTCTGCCGGGGTAAGCCCGGTTTTCTTTTTAAACAGGGTAATGAAATGATTGGTATTGTCAAAGCCGACTTTGCTTCCGATTTCGTGGACATACAGATTTGTTGATTCCAAAAGGTGCTCGGCAACTTCCATTCGTCGGTTGTTTAAAAATTGTATGGGAGAAACTCCGTAGAATTTTTTGAATTCATGAACCATACGGTATTTGCTGATGCCGAATAATGCCTCGAGTGCGTTCAAGGAAATGCTTTCAGGGTAGTTGTCCTCAAGATAAGCATGTACCTTACGAAGGTAAGACGGAAGCTTACTGCCGTTTGAGCGTTCTTTTTCCTTTGAAGATAACAGCAAATACAGAAAATGATTCAGACAATCGCCTGCTTTAAAGAGGGCGTTTTTTGACTGCTCGCTTAGGAAAAACAGGATGTTCTGCAAGAGAAAGGCAAATTCCGATTCGGGTTTTGCTTCAAATACATAAAAGCAGTCATCGGACAGAGAAGACAAAATACCGGCGGCATCAAGGTGATCAAAGAACAGAACCTCATATTTCCACGGAGTTTGTGAAAGGTCAATTTTTGAATGGTGTCTTAAATCGGCGAGCAGGAAGGTATCAGGCAAAAGAGAAACGGCCTTTGAATCGATTACCATTTTACCCGCTCCGGAAAGCGTATGTATCAACACAAAGCAGTCAAGCCCCTTTATGTCGTACGACCAGGAGTTGAGGGCTAAAATCGTACCGCCCGAGTAAAAAGAAAAACAGTTGCTCTTTAAAGAAGCATCCCGGGAAGAATATATTTCGGCAAGAAAAGCTTCAGAAGACATTAACGAGGAAATCTTCGGCTTTGAAAGAAGAGCACAGTTGAAATTTTCTTTAAAATTTATGTTTTCCATGTCAAATATTATAAAAAGGTTTTATTTGGCGTGCAATGTTTTACAAAGAAAATAATGTTATTTAAGCTCAAAATATTGAAATTAAGCGGAATTAAGCAATTTAAATAAAAATTAAGTTAGAAAATTCAAAAATCCATCGTTAAAAATGCACAAAAATGAGGTGTCGTTTTTGTGGAAATGGAAGAAATGTATAAAAACCGCAAGAATATAAAATAAAATGCAATATAGAGTGATGATTAATTTTTTGATTTAAATATAATTTATTTAAAGTTACCGATGTAACTTGAATAAAACTTTTTATCAATCAAAGGAGGATGAGTTATTATGAAACTGAAAAAAGTTTTAGCAACTCTGCTTGCTTCGGCAATGGTTCTTTCACTTGCAGCATGCGGAAGCACAGAGAGCACCGAAACGGGTGATTCTTCAGAATCAACAGGTTTATCCTACACGGCTATTAAGCTTGGAGAGGATTACACGGATCTTACAACCACCATTAAGTTCATTCACCACAAGACAGACCGTGCTGAAGACGGAACAATGGATAAGATGATTGCCGAGTTCAACAAGGTTTATCCCAATATCACGGTTGAAGCAGAAGCAGTTACAGACTATGCAGAGGATGCACTTCTTCGTCTTTCAACAGGCGACTGGGGCGATGTAATGTTTATCCCCGCAATCGACAAGAGCGAACTTTCTACTTACTTCATTCCTTTCGATACCTTAGATACTCTTTCTGAGTCATTGAACTTCGTTGATCAGTGGGCATACGACGGAAACTCTTACGGTATTCCTTATATGGCAGGCGCACAGGGCGTTGTTTACAATAAGGCAGTATTTGCAGCTGCAGGAATCGATACACTTCCTACAACTCCTGATGAGTTCATCGCTGACCTTCAGCTCATCAAGGACAACACCGATGCAATTCCGCTTTACACCAACTATGCAGCAGGCTGGACAATGGGTGCTTGGGATGCATACTTAGGCGTTGTTTCAAACGGTGACAATACCTACCTCAATCAGAAGTTCGTTCATACGGCTGCACCTTTCAAGGATAACGGCGACGGAACAGGCGCTTATGCTCTTTACAAGATTCTCTACGATGCAGTTGCCAACGGCTTAATCGAAGACGACTACACCACAACCGACTGGGAAGGATGCAAGGGCATGCTTAACAGAGGCGAAATCGGATGTATGGTTCTTGGTTCATGGGCATACTCGCAGATGGTAGATGCTGACTCTCACGGTGAAGATGTTGGCTACATGCCTTTCCCTATGACTGTTGACGGAACACAGTACGCACTTGCAGGCGGCGACTACTGCTATGGTATCAACGTAAATTCATCTGATGACAACAAGGCTGCTGCAATGGTATTCGTAAAGTGGATGACCGAAGAATCCGGTTGGTGCTTTAACGAAGGCGGTTACACAGTTGTAAAGGGTGGCGAGAATCCCGATATGTACAAGGCATTTGACGGATGCACAACTTTAGCTGAACAGCCCGCTTTGGAAGGCGAAGAGAACTATCTTAACGATATGAACTCCGAGTCAGAACTTTCCTTCAATGCAGGCGGAAACGCTAAGGTACAGAGAATCGTTGAAGCTGCTGCAACAGGATCTGAAACATTCGATGACATCATGAATGATTGGACCGCAGCTTGGAATGCCGCACAGGAAGATCTCGGAATAGAAGTTAACAACTAACCGATATTTGTATTCACTACAAGTTTAATATGGGCCAAGGGGTAACTCTCCTTGGCTCAAATTGTAAGGAGGTTTTATGGCACAGGCAGCTGTTACATCGCAAAAAAGAAAAAGATCCTTCGGCGAATGGATAAAGAGCAGAGACGGTCAGAAGGTACTTGTCATCTTGGCCTTTCTGGTTGTTCCGCTTGCACTTTTGCTGATATTTACTTATTTCCCCTTTGCGGAAATGGTCGGATACAGTTTTTACAACATGAAATATACCGGAGCAAGGAAATTTGTCGGGCTTAAAAACTATATCAAGGTTTTTGAAAGAGACGATTGCTTCGGAGCCCTTAAGTTGAGCTTATATTATATGCTTGGCTCTATAGTGCAGCTTGCAATAGCACTTTATCTGGCTACAATGCTCAGCTTTAAGACAAGATTCGGAAGCCTGTTTAAAGGCCTTATGTTCTTCCCGTTTTTGATAAACGGTATTGCAGTCGGCTTTATTTTTAAATTCTTTTACACCAGAGGCTTTGTATTTGATACAGTGCTTCAGTGGTGCGGTTTTGAACTTGAAAATCTTCCGTACTGGCTAAAGGACCAAAGCATTAACAACTACTCACTGGTGGCGACCTCGGTATGGAGGTACTTCGGACAGAACATGGTATTGTTCATCGGTGCGATAATGTCTGTTGATCCCGAGCTTTACGAAGCTTCGATGCTGGACGGTGCAAATAAATGGCATCAGTTTAAATATATTATCTTACCGAGTATTAAGACTATTCTTACCCTGAACGTTATCCTTTCGATTACGGGTTCTTTGAGTGCATTTGAACCTCCTTATGTAATCACAGACGGTGCAAACGGAACCGGTACCTACTTCGTAATCATGCATGAGATAGCGCATACTCAGCAGAAGGTCGGACTTGCATCGGCAATGGCTGTAGTACTTCTCGGTATTATTTTAATAGTTACCGTGCTTCAAAAACTCTTCTTTAAGTATGTATTTAAAGAGTCCCCGGATGAGGATGTAAAGGCCGGTAAGAGACGTGAAAAGAAGATTGCGCGTATCGCGGCAAAGAAGGGAGGAAGATAGAATGTATACAGTTAAACGTATCGAGAAGATTCTCCTTATAATATTAAAATATCTTTCACTTGTATTCTTTTCACTTGTTGCGCTTATTCCGTTGGTTTCCTGCGCAATAACGGCATTTAAGACAGATTCGGAATATGCTTCGACGAATGTTATGACACTTCCCGAAAGTTGGCTTTACCTTGACAACTTTAAGAATGCCTTTGTAAAGGCAGGCATGGGAAGAGCCTTTATTAATTCAACCATTATATTGATTGCGGTTTTATTCCTTTCCGTAATGATAGGAACTCAGCTTGCATATGTACTCAACAGATTCCAGTTTTTCGGAAACGGGCTTATCAGAAATATGTTCCTCGTTGCCTGCCAGCTTCCCGGTGTTGCAATGCAGATTGCTGTTTACGAGATGATGTACAAGCTCGGATTTATAAACAACATGTTCGGATACATTCTCATGACCTGCGGAACCGATGTAATTTCGATTTACATCTATATTCAGTTCTTTGAAAATATCGATTATTCGCTCGATGAGTCTGCAATCATTGACGGAGCATCATACTTTACGATTTTCTATAAGATACTGCTTCCTTTGCTGAAACCCGCAATTGTAACCGCTTGTATCTTAAAGGGCGTAGGCACATACAACGAATACTATAATGCAAACCTTTATTTGCAGGATAAGACACGATATGCAACGGTTGCAACTTCACTGTATACCTTCGTAGGACCTTTGGGCAGCAAGTACAATCTGATCTGCGCCGGCGTTATTATTTCACTTCTTCCCGCATTGATAGTATTTATTCTTTGCCAGAAGCAGATTTATTCCGGTCTTACAGCCGGAGCCGTAAAGGGTTAAAAGTGATTTTGGAGGAATTATGATGGTTAGCGAAGTTAGGAATCATCTTATAAATGACATTATTCCGTTTTGGAAGGGCTTAAGAGACGATGAATTCGGCGGCTACTACGGGTATATGGATTATGATTTGTCCGTAGACAAAAAGGCCGAGAAGGGTTGTATCTTAAACAGCAGAATTCTGTGGTTTTTCTCGAATGCATATACTCTTTTAAAAGACGAAAGCCTGCTTGATGAAGCAAGGCATGCATATTCGTTTATGAAGGACTTTTGCATAGATACCGAAAACGGCGGAATTTTTTGGTCGATTAACTATGACGGAAAGCCTTTGGATACCACGAAACATACCTACAATCAGGCCTTCGCGATTTATGCGTTGAGTTCATATTATGAAGCTTCAAAAGATGAGGAAGCGTTGAGCCTGGCAAAGAAGCTTTTTAATATCATAGAAACAAAATGTGTAGACGAGATAGGGTATCTGGAAGCCTTTGACAAAGAGTTTAACCTTATTGAGAACGACAAGCTTTCGGAGAACGGCGTAATTGCGGACAAGACCATGAATACCTTACTTCATGTCTTCGAAGCCTATACGGAGCTTTATCGTGTGGCGCGCCTTGAAGATGTCAAAAAGCGTCTTGAGTGGATCATGGAAACCTTTGCTACCAAGGTATACAATCCGAAGCTTCACAGGCAGGAAGTGTTCTTTGATAAGTTTATGAATCCTATTATCGACCTTCATTCCTATGGGCATGATATCGAGACCGCATGGCTGATGGACAGGGGCGTTGAAATTCTCGGCGAAGAGAAGTATGAAAAGCTTCTTTCTCCCATTACAAAAGATTTGACAAATCAGATTTACAAGGTTGCCTTTGACGGACATTCTCTTGCAAACGAATGCGAGAGAGGTGTGGTTAATGAGCATCGTATCTGGTGGGTTCAGGCGGAAACGGTAATCGGATTTTTAAACGGATACGAAAAGGACCCTTCGAGAAAGGAATATTTGGAAGCTTCCAAAGCCGAATGGGAATTCATCAAGGCTCACGTCATCGACAAGCGTAAGGGCTCCGAATGGTTTTGGGAAGTCGATAAGACCGGTAAGCCGTTTGAAGGCCGCCCGATAGTCGAACCCTGGAAATGTCCCTACCATAACGGCAGGATGTGTATGGAAGTAATAAAAAGATCCCAAAAGGGAGGAATTCTTGATGAATAAGCAATATGAGATTGAATTAGCCAAGTATGAAAAGCTCATCAATCGGAAAAATGAAATTGATACGGAGTTTTATAACGGTGTTTACAATAAGTATAAATATCCGGTGCTTACAAGAGAGCACGCTCCGTTAATATGGCAGTATGACTTTGATGAAAAGACCAATCCGTATTTCATGAAGCGCCTTGGCATAAATGCCGTTCTTAATTCGGGTGCCATTGAATTAAACGGAAAGTACTACCTTGTGGCAAGAGTAGAGGGAGATGACAGAAAATCTTTCTTTGCGGTTGCGGAAAGCGACAGTCCCGTTGATGGATTTAGGTTCTGGGATTTTCCTGTTTTGCTTCCGGATACCTGCCCCGAAGAAACAAACGTATACGATATGCGTCTTACAAAGCATGAAGACGGATATATATACGGAGTGTTCTGCTCGGAGAGTAAGGATAAATCGGTTAATGATTTGTCGGCAGCCGTTGCCGCAGCCGGAATAGTTCGCACCAAGGACTTAAAGACCTGGGAGAGACTAGATAATCTTACAACACTTCATTCTCCTCAGCAGAGAAATGTGGTGCTTCATCCCGAGTTTGTAAACGGAAAGTATGCCTTCTATACCCGTCCCATGGACGACTTCATCGAAACGGGTTCGGGCGGTGGAATAGGCTTCGGACTTTGCGATGATATTGAGCATGCGGTAATTGACGAAGAGAAGATGACTTCAATTCGTAAATACCATACGATCACCGAGGTAAAGAACGGTGCCGGAGCAGTACCGATCAAGACCGAAAAAGGTTGGATTCATATCGCCCACGGTGTCAGAAACACCGCTGCGGGTCTTCGGTATGTTATTTATGCCTTTGCAACTGATTTGCATGACCCTTCAAAGGTCATCGCCGAGCCTTCGGGTATGCTAATAGGACCGAGAGGCTTTGAAAGAGTCGGGGACGTATCGAACGTTGTATTTACAAACGGCGCAATCGCACGCGACAACGGAGACGTATACATTTATTACGCATCGAGCGATACGAGGATGCATGTTGCATCAACTACCGTAGACAAGCTTATCGACTATGTATTCAACACTCCTTCCGACCCGCTTCGTTCGGTAGATTGTGTAAAGCAGCGTTATGAGCTTATCAATAAAAACCTTGAATATTTAAAGAACAATTAGGAGGAGACATGAGCAAAATCAAAATGATTGCACCTGCGTGCAAAAACGTGCCCTGGCAGGAAAGACCTGCAGACCTTACCGGTGCCCCCATTTGGAGATACACGGAAAATCCCATTATCGGAAGAAATCCCGTTGAAGGTGTTGCAAGAATATTTAACAGTGCCGTAATGCCTTACGGCGATGAGTTCATCGGAGTTTTCAGAGGAGAGCAGACAAACGGTATCCCTTATATCTATTTGGGACACAGCAAGGACGCTATTCACTGGGATTTTGAAAAGAACAAGATTCCTTTCGTAAACGAAAAGGGCGAACCCTTTATGCCGAGATATGCTTATGATCCGAGACTTGTAAAAGTAGAGGATACCTACTACATCATCTGGTGCCAGGATTTTTACGGTGCGTCAATCGGAATGGCAAAGACAAAGGACTTTAAGACCTTTACAAGGCTTGAAAATCCTTTCATCCCTTACAACAGAAATGCCGTTTTGTTCCCCAGAAAGATTAACGGTAACTTTATGCTCTTAAGCAGACCTTCGGACAGCGGACATACGCCCTTCGGAGATATCTTCTTAAGCGAGAGCCCCGACCTTGTATACTGGGGCAAGCACAGACATGTCATGGGCAAAGGAAACGAATGGTGGGAATCCGTTAAAATCGGCGGCGGTGCGGCACCTATCGAGACAAGCGAAGGCTGGCTTCTTTTCTACCACGGCGTAAGCGGAACCTGCAACGGGTTTGTATATTCAATCGGCGGAGCAATCCTTGACCTTGAAAATCCTTCAAAGGTTAAGTATCGCTGCGAGACCTATCTGCTTACTCCCGAAGAGTGGTACGAAGAGCGCGGATTCGTTCCGAATGTTTGCTTCCCTTGCGCTACGCTTCACGATCCCGAAAGCGGAAGAATCGCTATTTACTATGGTTGCGCAGACAGCTATGTAGGACTTGCATTCACACAGTTTGAAGACATCGTTGCCTATATCAAGGAGCACAGTGTCGTAACCGAATCCGATACTGAACTCGGAATCAGATAAAAAGCATTTTGTTTACGAAATGCTCGTGATGAGCGCAGTCGCGATAGCGACATACCGCTTGATAAAACAGCACATAATCAAAGAGGCTCTGCCAATAGCGACAGAGTCTCTTTTTTGCGATTATATATTTTGTATCCGGTTAAAATGTTTAAAACTTTAGTGAAAGCTCGTTTGTGAGAGAAGCTTTGCCCTTTCAACATTGTTAAATATGCGAGTTAAGGTCTCTGTCCGAGTCCGCCTTCCAAAGTAAGGGTTTCGCCTGTCATATACTTAAAGTCGGGAGATGCAAGCTGAACGCATACACGACCGATTTCTTTTTCAACGTTTCCGTAATGACCCATAGGCGGCATCTTGACGTTTGCTTTGAACGCATCAGGATAGTTCTTTTCAAAGGTTTCAAGCTGCTTTGTCCAGGCAAGAGGGCAGACAACGTTTACGTTTATTCCGTCGGGACCCCATTCGGTTGCGGCAACTCTTGTCAGGCCTCTTATTCCTTCCTTGGCTGCGGCGTAAGCGCACTGACCGAAGTTTCCGAAAAGTCCTGCACCCGATGCAAAGTTGATTACGGAGCCTTTGGTTTCTTTAAGATAAGGGTAGCAGGCCTTCATGTAATAGAAAGCGGCATAAAGACCCGAATAAATTGCAAGGTCAAACTGCTCTGTGGTGTGATCTGCAAGGGTAACACCGGAAGCGGATGCCTGTGCGTTGTTTATCAGCACATCGATTCGTCCGAAAGTATTAACAGTTTCATCTACGACGGCTTTTACAACAGATTCGTTGTCGGCGCCGGCATTGACGTCTGCCTGCATTACCAATACTTTAATTTCATATTTTTCTTCAAGTTCTTTTTTCGCATCATTCAACTTGGAAACGTTGCGTCCGGTTAATACAAGGTTTGCACCTTCCTTGGCGTATGCATGAGCGATACCGTATCCGATTGAACCGGGTTCGCCGTTATTAAGAGTTGCCTTGCCGCCCCCTGTAATGATTGCTGTTTTACCTGTTAAAAAATCCACAATGTATTCCTCCCTTTAGAAAGTTTGTTTTAAAAGCAAGCTTTAAATTTGACTATATCAGTAAAAAAATAACTTGTAAACAATTGATTATTCTTTAACAAACTTGATGAATTTAAAAATTCGAAAGTTTTTGACGTTGTTTACATCTATATGGTAAAATCATTTTTGGCTTAAAAAGGAGGCAGATTATGTCATATTTTGCTGCGGATGAGTCGGTCATAAGAGGGGATGTAAGGATTAAAGAGGACGTCGGTATCTGGTTTAATGCAACCGTCAGAGGCGATTCAAATTACATTTCGATAGGTAATTCTTCAAATATTCAGGATAACTGCGTGATTCATGTAAGTGCCGGCTTCCCTACCGAAATCGGAAACTTTGTGACAATAGGACACGGGGCAATCATCCACGGCTGCACCGTTAAGGACAACAGTTTGATAGGTATGGGCGCAATTATTTTGAACGGCGCCGTAATAGGAGAAAACTGCATCATCGGTGCGGGGGCTTTGGTTACAAAGGGAACGCATATTCCTGATAACAGCCTGGCTTTTGGAAATCCCGCAAAGGTTGTGAGAACACTTACACCCGAAGAAATAAAAGAAAATCATGAAAATGCCCTGCGATACGTGGGCTTTGCCAAGGAAGAGCTGAAGAAAATCGATTAAATTCAGCGTGATGCCGGATTGCATCGGAAATCTGAATCTTTTATCCGGGTTATCATTTTACATAAATTTTACAAAAATCCGTATATAGATTTTACTTTGTAAAGATAAACTAAAACAAATGTAAAAAGAAAGGAACTCACATGAATTTTTTTGACTTTCTGAATTTGCTCGGAGGACTCGCATTATTCCTATTCGGAATGACTTTTATGGGTGACTCCCTTTCAAAGATGGCCGGCGGTAAGCTTGAATCCATTCTTGAAAGACTTACTACAAAAAGAATTTTTGCCGTGCTTTTAGGACTCGGCGTGACTGCGATAATACAGTCGTCATCGGCAACCACGGTTATGGTCGTCGGATTCGTAAATTCCGGAATTATGAAGCTTACACAGGCTGTCGGAATTATCATGGGTGCCAACATCGGTACAACGGTTACCTCGTGGCTTCTTTCTTTAACCGGTATCTCGGGAGATTCTTTCTTTATAACTTTACTGAAACCTTCAACCTTTTCGCCTGTTCTTGCGGCAGTGGGTGTTGTACTTCTGATGCTTGGTTCGAACGAGTCAAAGAAAAAGGATGTCGGCGGTATCTTACTTGGATTTGCTATACTTATGTTCGGTATGGAAAGCATGAGTTCTTCCGTATCGGGACTTTC
>CAZCPW010000024.1:1707-10464 GCA_964499925.1 uncultured Lachnospiraceae bacterium | reverse complement strand
GCGATAGGTATATGTCGCTGACGCGACCGCGCTCGGCGCGAGCGTTCCGCAAGCGAAACTCTTTTTTATATAATATAGGAAATTGCTCCGTGGAATGATTTTTGTATAAATTTACACAATTTTCTTGTCAAATTCCAAGGTGTCTTGTAAAATATATTCATGAGATTCAAGTTTTTGTTTTAATTTTTGTTAAAAACTGACAATTTGAAATCTTAAATATATACCTTGGAGGTACATAGCAATGAATGTTTATACTACTGACAAAATTCGTAATGTAGTATTACTGGGTCATGGAGGTTGCGGTAAGACAAGTCTTTGCGAGGCAATGGCATATTTGGCAGGTCTTACTTCAAGAATGGGTTCTGTTGATGCCGGAAATACTTTAAGTGATTTCGGAAAAGAAGAGCAGAAGAGAAAATTTTCAATCGATACATCCCTTGTTGCCATCGAATGGAATGGCGTTAAGATAAATATTTTGGATACTCCCGGTTATTTTGATTTTGTAGGCGAAGTTGAAGAGGCTGTTGCCGCTGCCGATGCCGCAATAATCGTTGTTTCGGGTAAATCCGGTGTTGAAGTAGGCACAGAAAAGGCTTGGGATCTTTGCGAAAAGTACAAGCTTCCCAGATTCGTATTTGTAACGGATATGGATGTCGACAATGCATCCTTTAAAAACGTTCTTGAAACCATGACGGAAAAGTACGGAAAGAGAATGGCTCCTTTCCATCTTCCCATCAGAGAGAATGAAAAGCTTATCGGCTATGTAAACGTTATTTCCGAAACAGGTAATAAGTGGCAGGGTAAGGAAGCCGTTGAGATTCCCGTACCCGAATATTCTAAACCGAACCTCGCCCAGTACAGGGAAACCCTTATGGAGACCGTTGCCGAGACTTCAGAGGATATGATGGAGCGTTTCTTTGCAGGAGAGACATTCTCGGAGGCAGAAATCAGATCCGCACTTCGTACCAATATTATTGACGGTACGGTTGTTCCGCTGACAATGGGTTCAAGCTTACTTTGTTACGGTATCTATACTTTGCTTGATGATATTGTTAAATATCTTCCGAGCCCCGAGAACTGCAAGATTGCCGGTGTCAATATGAAGACAAACGACATCTTTGAAGCAAACTTTGATTTTTCAAAGGCAAAGTCCGCATTTATCTTTAAGACAATAGTTGATCCTTTTATCGGAAAATATTCCCTTATAAAGGTTTGCTCCGGCGTACTTAAACCCGATGACCTTATTTATAACCTTGACAAGGATATTGAGGAAAAGGTTTCAAAGCTTTATACGATGCAGGGCGGCAAGGCCGTTGAAGTCACAGAACTTCACGCAGGCGACTTAGGGGCAATAGCAAAGCTTACCGGAGCAAGAACCGGCAATTCCCTTTCCACAAAAAACAATATCATCAAATACGGTATGTTCGATATTTCAAAGCCTTATACCTGCATGCGTTACAGACCCGTTAATAAGGGCGATGTTGACAAGATCAGCCAGGCTTTGCAGAAGATGATGCACGAAGACCTTACTCTTAAGAATGTCAATGATTCCGCAAACGGTCAGACTCTTCTTTACGGTATGGGCGATATGCATCTGGATATCGTTACTTCACGTCTTAAGAATGAATACAAGGTTGAAATTACCCTTGAGAAGCCGAAGGTAGCATTCAGAGAGACTATCAAGAAGAAATCGGATGTCGAATACAAGTACAAGAAGCAGTCAGGCGGACACGGACAGTACGGACACGTAAAGATGCGTTTCGAACCTGCAGATGATATTACCGTTCCTTATGTATTTGAGGAAGAGGTTGTCGGAGGTGCGGTTCCGAAGAATTACTTCCCGGCAGTTGAAAAGGGCCTTCAGGAATCAGTTTTAAGAGGACCTCTTGCCGCTTATCCCGTAGTCGGCGTTAAGGCTATCCTTTATGACGGTTCGTATCACCCCGTTGATTCTTCCGAAATGGCATTTAAGGTTGCAACCATCCAGGCCTTCAAGAAGGGCTTTATGGAAGCAGGTCCGGTTCTCTTAGAGCCTATCGTAAATATCAAGGTTAATGTTCCGGACAGCTACACCGGAGATATAATGGGTGATTTAAATAAGCGTCGCGGCAGAGTTCTCGGTATGAATCCCGCACCCGGCGGAAGACAGATTATCGAGGCAAGCATTCCTCAGATGAGCCTTCACGGATATTGCACAGATCTTCGCTCAATGACGGGCGGCAGAGGCGAATATTCCTATGAGTTTGATCGCTACGAGCAGGCTCCTTCGGATATCCAGGAAGCACAGATCAAGGAACGCGCAAGCAAGGTTGCCGAGAGTAATATTGATGCATAAAATCCCTGACATCTAATGGTCGAAATTTACCATTATTCGGCAAAAAATGACTTTATTAAAGAACTGCTTTCAGTTAAACTGATAGCAGTTCTTTTCATATTTCGGAGGGTTTTATGAATATTAAGATATCAAATCAAAAGAGAAACTCGATTAATAAAGGTATGATGGGGTTGTTTTTCGAGGATATCAACTATGCGGCAGACGGCGGACTTTATGCTGAAATGCTCGAAAACAGGAATTTTAACTTTGTAAAGGCTGCAGGTGACTGGGCAGATTACTATGTGACTCCGGCAGGAGACTACGGATGGAGTAAATTAGATGATGACGGCTCTTTCGATATAGTATCCGGAAGCTCCCTTTCTACGTCAAACCCCTACTATGCAAGACTTCATGCATATAAACCCGGCTTTGGAATCTCAAACAAGGCATATGAAGGTATTACGGTAAAGGAAGGAGAAAGCTGTAATCTTGTTATCTGGGCTCGCCCCGTTAAGAGTACCGGCAGCATAAAGGTATCCCTTAAAGACGGAAATGAAACAGTAGGCGAAACTTCTATCCCTTATGATTCTTTCATTGATGAAAAATATAATTTTTGGAAGCTCTATTCGGCTTCTATTAAAGCCGAAAAATCCATGAGAAAGGGAAGATTCGAACTTTCCATGGATACGCCCGGAGTTTTGGAGCTTGCTTATGTTTCGCTTATTCCGAAAAATGCGGTTATGGGTATTTTCAGAAAAGATATCTATTCTCTTTTAAAGGAGTTAAAACCCGGCTTTATTCGCTTCCCGGGCGGCTGCATTGTGGAGGGTAACACACTTCAAAACAGATATGACTTCAAAAATACTCTTAAACCCACGTGGGACAGAAAAACAAACTGGAACAGATGGGCCGTTCACGGAAACAATAAAGAAAACAACTTTACAAGTGATTATGCTTACTACAATCAGACCTACGGTCTTGGATTTTATGAGTACTTTTTGCTTTGTGAATCAATTGGAGCAAAGCCGCTTCCTGTGTTAAACGTAGGCCTTGCCTGCCAGTATCAGTCTAAAGAATTCGTAAAAAGGGACAGTGAAGAGTACAAGGAATTCTTGCAGGATGCACTTGACCTTATCGAATTTGCAAACGGCTCAGTTGATACCAAGTGGGGTTCTTTAAGGCAAAAGATGGGTCATGACTTACCCTTCAATCTTGAACTTTTAGGTATAGGCAACGAACAGTGGCAGACAAAGGATATTGACTTCTTTGAAAGATATCTTGATTTTGAAAAGGCAATCCATGAAAAGTATCCGGATATCAAGCTTATCGGCTCGGCAGGACCCGATATCACCTCCGAAAGATACACCATGGCATGGGATTTCTATAGGAAGAATAATTCAAAGCCGGGATTTGCCTATGCATTGGATGAACACTACTATGTGGCTCCCGAGTACCTGTTTGACAATAATTCCTTTTACGACGATTACAACCGTGATATAAAGGTATTTGCCGGAGAATATGCCGCCCATCCTTTTGACGGCTTTAACAGACCCGATTCAAACAATCTGTGGGGAGCACTTTCGGAAGCGGCATTCTTAACGGGAGTAGAAAGAAACGCAGATGTCGTAAGACTTGCTTCCTATGCCCCGTTATTTGCAAGAGTGGGCTACGCTCAGTGGTCGCCGGACATGATCTGGTTTAATGACGAAACAGTTTACGGAACCCCGAGCTACTATGTTCAGAAGCTTTATTCAAACAATATGGGTGATATTAACCTGATTTCATCTGACACGAAGGACTGTATTAAAGACGGCATATATTTTAATGTTTCTTTTGATTCATGCTCTAATGAAACAATAGTTAAAATCGTAAATTCAAATGAAAAAGAGGTTAATCTTGATATAGAATCGGAAACTTACAGTGCAGGTAAGATTACAATGCAGACTCTTTTTGGTATGCATAAAGAAGATTATAATTCCTGCGAAAATCCTTCAAATGTATCCGTAACGGTTTCGAGTTTTAACAGTTTAATGAATATAGCATTAAGACCGCTTTCATTTAGTGTTTTAAGGTTTTAATTCTTCGTAAATTGCGAATAACTATTATTGTTCCGTGGAGGGTGAACAATGACGGACGAACAAATCAAAATTTTAGAAGATATCGGTGTTGATTACGACGATGTAATGGAACGCTTTGTAGACAATGATGCATTATATTTAAAGTGTCTTTACAAGTTTCTCGAAGATGACAATTTTAAGACGATGTGCGAAGGCATTGAAGAGAAGGATGCCTTAAAGGCTTTTGAAGGAGCTCATGCACTTAAGGGAGTTTCCGCCAATCTCGGTTTTGAAGATCTTGTGATGGAAGTTTGTATCATTACCGAGGTTTTCAGAGCCGGAAGACTTGATTATAATGAGTCAAATTTTGAAAGACTGAAGAGCGAATACGAGAAGACAATCAAAGCAATCAATTCGTTATAAAGATATTTTCAATTCCCAAAGTCAACAAACTTTGGGAATTTTTTTGCCTTTTATCTAATCAATATGTTGTTTTGCCACTTGTAAAAAAAACCATATATAGTAAAATAAAAAAGAGTGTATATTTACGGATGAATACAGATGTTTATTGTTGATGGCGAAAGCTTTAACGATTCCAAAGAATATGAGCTTGCTTTGCAGGACAAGGCAACGGTTGATTTGATTAAGAAAAAATGCGATTTAAATACCGCTGCCGGCATTAAGAAAGCTTACGATGAAGTTAAGAATTGTAATTTTAAGACAAAAGTCGGCAATAAATTTGACGATGAGATTTTTGAACTTTACGAGGACTTAAAGAATAAGCCCAATGTAGAACCTTTAAAGACAAAGCCTTCGCTTTCCGGTAAGAAAGCAAAAGAATCCAAAGACTTTGATAAGCCCATGGACGAAAAGACAAAGAAGGCTGTCTTAAAAGAAGTAAAGAAGATTAACCGAAAAAGAAATATTTTAATCGGTGTTCTTTTTGCAATCGGAGTTTTTTCCATCGGATATTTCGTGAAATATTATTCCGATGCGAGAAAGGTTCAAAAGACAAGCGAAGAATACGCTGATCTTAAGGATGACAAATATGCGGATATTCTTAAAAATGTGACGGCTTCGGTAAAAAAAGACTACAGCGAAGAGGTCGTAATTCCGGACATCCTCGATGAATATGTTGCTTTATACAATAAAAATAAAAGCCTAATCGGATGGATTAAAATTGCCGATACAGTAATTGATTACCCTGTGATGCAGACAGAGGACAATGAGTATTACCTAAAGCACAATTTCAATCAGGAAAGTGATGCTAACGGTTGTATCTTCATGGATGCTTCCTGTGACGTAATACTCGGAAATGACAATTGGATACTTTACGGGCATCACATGAAGAACGGAAAGATGTTTTCCTGCCTTTCAAGCTATGCAAATTACGACTGGTATTCAAAGCACAAGACAATAGAATTTGATACCATTTACGAAAAAGGGACCTACGAGGTCATGTATGCCTTCAGGTCCAAGATATACAATACCGACGAAATAGTTTTTAAATATTATCAGTTTATCGATGCTTCTTCCGAAGAAGAATTTATTTCAAACATGGAAGAAATGGATAAGTTAAGCTTGATTGACACAGGGGTAACCGCTTCTTACGGTGACAGGCTTTTAACACTGTCGACCTGTGACTACCAGGAGAGTAACGGAAGATTTGTAGTCGTAGCCAAGAAGATTGACTGATTTTAAGGAGATAACGGCATGGGAGTGTCCAAATCGAAAAAGAAAATACCTTTCAGAGTGAAGAAAGCAATCAGAAGATCCCTTTCGGGTGTCTGCATGGTAAGTGCAATAATCGTTGCCCTGGTACCCGCACAGGTTTCGGAAGGTTATTCATCTATACCGGCTGATCAGGTTACTGCCTTGAATTACAATTACGGTGTTGCTTCTGACGGAACCGATGATATAACACTTTCTTCTTCATCATCCATAAATCTTGACGCTTACACAGATGGCACCAATCCCGATACTTATAAGACATACTACGTACGTGAGACGCAGGGCAATTACGAGTATGGCTGGCAGTTTGAACTTTATTCCGCTAAATATAACGGAAATACTTACGGTGTTATTTGCAACTACAATTCAAGCTATCAGACCAGCCTTCTTGAAATAAACAAATATCTTGCCACATCGTATTTGACTATTTCCGATGAGGAATACAATAATTTTTATCAGGCTTTTGTGGATGCAAATTCGAATCAGACATCAACGGCATCATACAATGGCACAACGTATCCTGCCTATTTTGAAATTTCTTATCCCGATCATCAGCCTGCAAATACTTTAGTTGATTATTCGGACGAATGGTATTTTAAGAATTATTTTCCCACTCAGTATGAAAATACAATAGCGGATTACAATACATGGAAGACAAAGTACGATAATTACCAGGCTTATAAAGCATGGCAGTCTGCCGGTGATACATCGGCAGCGGCACCCAACAATCAATCCACCGATCCGGGGCCGTTTGAAGCCAAGGTTTGGGTTTCCGAAATGGATAACGCAAATAACAATGCTTTGTTCAGAAAATTTTTCTGTGACATTAATAAAGACTACAATAATTCAACTTACCAGCTGAGGGGAAATTATACCCTTGTTTCCGCATATGATTATACTCAGGATGCAACTTCAACTACCACACCGACCGTTTATCTGGTAAAGGGTGAGCCCAATCTTGATTATGAGACCGGAGGAACAGGTTCATCAGCCGAGTCTAAGAATGATTCACTTGGTTTTTATTTAAAGGAAAAAACAAGCGTTATTGCAATAGGAGATAAGGCTTTTAAGGGCGTATTGAATGTTGATTCAATGACTCTGGCAGGTGATATTGCATTTATAGGCGATGAAGCCTTTATCGATTCGTATGTAAAGTCAATTACCTTCAGCAACGTAAGCGAGATTGGAAACCGTGCGTTTAAGAATTGTTCGCAGCTTTCTACCATTTATTTGGGTGCAGGAACCTCCGCCATCGGAACCGAGGCTTTTTACGGCTGCAGTTCGCTTGCAAATGTTTCCTTCCCTTATTCCGTTAAAGAAATCGGACCGGGAGCTTTTGCAGAATGTACAAGCCTTACAGATGTAAATTTAAGTGAGGTCGGACAGGCGAATGCCAAAATCGGGGGATTTGCTTTCTTTAACGACGTTGCTTTAAACAGTATTTCTTTTTCCGATAAAATAACTTCTCTCGGGGATGCCTGCCTTGCGTGCACCGGAGGTGCAACAGGGGCACTTTCCGAGATTACGCTTCCTGTCAATTTGACAGAGATAGGCGATTTCCTGCTTGCGGGACGCGGAAACCTTCAATATGTAAATATGCCTTCGAATTTGGGCAGGACTCAGACTCCGACCGTTACGCTTCCTGAGCATATGTTCTGGAATTGTTACAATCTGCATGCCGTTGTTTTTGCAGATGACGGGGCAGGTTCGAGCGGATATATAGATTTTGAAGAGTGCGATGACATTTTTTCGACAATTACATATTCGGATTTCTATGTAAAAGGACCTGCTTTAAATGCAGCTTTGTCAACAGCTTCTCCGAGAAAGAGTACCTGGGGTAAGCTAAGCGGAGCCGGCAACCAGGTTCCGTATGTATATGTCGATTCAAACGGTGAAGAGCAGTATGAAGTAAGTGACGGCCAGTACATTCTTGTTGTTGACAATGACGGAATATTAACATCCGTTTCGTTTATACCTGCGTCAAGCTATACCGATATTACCATGACCATTCCCCAAAAGGTCGGAAATACCGAGGTAAAGGCCATTTCATCGACATGCTTTGACAATTCGACGCTAAAAGAACATATGAAGAAACTTATAATCGAAGATGATACCATTTCGGAAATAGCGGACGGTGCATTTAAGAATTATACGAATCTTGAATATGTCAGCATCGGAAACTCGGTTACGAAGATCGGTGCTTCCGCTTTCGAAGGATGTACGTCCCTTACCTATGTAAACTTTGAAACACCTAAGGACGGATATGAGTCCTTCCCTGTGTCAAACATCGGCACGAATGCTTTCAGTACGGGCTCTTCGGAACTTACTTTTGAAGGTGACATTGATGAAAATTACGGTCCTTTCGTATGGGCAACCGATACTTCAAACTTTGTGGATTCAAGTACGGGATTAAGAGTTTGTTACAAGACCGGTGCACCTTATTATCAGACTGTTATTGTTGACAACAGGAACGGATATCCGACACTTGTGGATTACCCTAATTATGAGCAGTTAAATAAATTGTCGGGGACTGAAGGTGCGACCGTAACAATAACGGATTCGGATAGTTCGATTGGATCAAATGGAGATGGTACTTACACTATCGATACATCTCTTACCAAGAAATATGAAGCTATTTTAAGCGGTGTTACCGAT
>CAZCPW010000024.1:0-1607 GCA_964499925.1 uncultured Lachnospiraceae bacterium | reverse complement strand
TATCGATACATCTCTTACCAAGAAATATGAAGCTATTTTAAGCGGTGTTACCGATGTTTGCGATTCCGTTACAAATGAAGTCTTATATTCCTATTATTTGACAACGGCTGAAGAAGCTTTGGTTAATGCGGCCTTAAATATCAATATTCCTGACGGCGTAAAATCCATCGATGCAAATGGATTTATGAACAATACATCTAAGGTTGCCGACGGATATTCGGAAACTGCCACAAATAATCAGAGTGTAGCGGCTTATTGCCGTGAATCGGATGATTATGCGACTTACAGACTTTACGGATTGTTTAACGGTTACTACGGTTCAGCTGTAGGAGGTTCAAATACTGAGAAACGTGAGTATGATTCCGGTGATTCAAGGGAAGAAGAGAATCAGGGTAATGACCGCATTACTTCCGTTACTATGAGTACGGTTAAATATCTTCCCGATGATGCGTTTTACAGTTGCGAACAGCTTTCAAGTGTGGTACTCGGCTCGGCTATGGAAGATTTGGGCAATGCTCCTTTTGCGGGATGCACCAAGATGACCAGTGTCGGAAGCTCATCACCTGATGTAATCTGCTATAACGGTATCATTTATTCCGTTAATGATGACGGTACATACAATATTCTTGAATGTCTTTCATCAAGAGGTACAACTGTCGGCAGTAAGAAGATTAAGATAAGCGATGAAGACCCTTATCTTTCAAATGTTTCATCTATTACTCCCGGGGCATTTAAAAACTGTACCGGAATATCGGCAGTTGATTTAACCGGTATGGATTTGCTTACGGAGATTCCCGATGAATGCTTTATGAATTGCAAGAACCTGAATCAGGTTGTTTTGCCCGAAAATATTACTTCGATTGGCAAGAATGCTTTTGCGGGCTGTATGGAAGGCATTGAGCTTGTAATCTACGGTGAAGAAGTATATCTTCCCTCCACGGCATTCGGTACACCTACCGATACGGATGAATATGATTATGTTTCTTCAAAGAGAGTCATTTCTTATGAAGATTCAGCTGTCAGGAAGGCGGCCGAAGCTCTTGATGCCGATGTATCGGAAGTGTTGGACGATACAGTTAAGGTTCAGTTCTATGATTATGACGGCACGGAACTTTCCAAGCTATTATATGTGACTAAGGGAGCAAGTATTGCTCTTGAAGATATACCTTCGGATCCCGTAAGGGAAGGCTATACCTTCGCAGGCTGGAATAAAGCACTTACAAACATTACTGAAGACAGCGTTATTGTTGCTACGTATACCGTTGACAGTTCAAACTCATCGACTTCCGGTTCGACATCAACTTCGACGTCGACATCGACATCAACTTCTTCGTCTACTTCGACTTCAACGTCGACAAGTACGAGCAGTAACAATCTTTATACGCTTACCGTTACAAACGGGAACGGTTCGGGTTCATATGCCGCAGGCGCTACAGTTATTATTACATGTACAAATCCGCCTACGGGAAAAGTGTTTGATAAGTGGGTTCCTACGGAAACAGACCTTGGCATAGCAAGTGTCAATGTTGCGGCAACAACCCTTACTATGCCTGCCCATTCGGCAAGTGTTAGCGCAACCTTCAAGGATGCCTCTTCAAGTTCATCCG
>CAZCPW010000023.1:0-10616 GCA_964499925.1 uncultured Lachnospiraceae bacterium | reverse complement strand
GGTGCTTATATGGGTTTCTTCCGAAAACCTTTCGGTAATCATTTCTTTCCTGATGGCATTCCCGATTATCTATACAAACATTTACGAAGGCTTATCTTCCATGGATCGAAAACTTCTTTCCATGGCAAAGGTTTTCAAGATTCCTTTTAAAGGATGTCTCCGATACATTTACATCCCGGAGGTAATTCCTTTCTTTATACCGGCCTGCTCTCTGGCTTTGGGGCTTTCCTTTAAATCGGGAATTGCGGCCGAAATCATAGGGCTTCCGCGAGGATCAATCGGAGAACGACTCTATGAGGCAAAGATATACTTGAACACTCCGGAGCTCTTTGCCTGGACCGCCGTAATTATTGCGATAAGCATTCTTTTTGAAAAAGCGGTGATGTTTTTTATAAACAGGCTGCTGCTGAAAATAGAGGGACGCTGATGGATATTGAGATAAAGAAACTCTCTAAAAGTTACGAAAACGAACCTGTCCTGAAGGATTTTTCATATACTTTCAAAGAAGGAAGTAAAACGGCAATAATCGGAAGTTCCGGCATCGGAAAGACCACCCTTCTTTCGATTTTGTCAGGAGAAGTGACGGCCGATTCAGGCACCGTTTCCGATTTTGAACCACAGCGAATAGGCATGGTCTTTCAGGAAGACAGGCTTTGTGAAAACCTGACGGGACTTTTGAACGTAAAGATGGTTACGGATATTTTAAAAATTTATTCTTACAAAAATATTTCTTTTTACTTTGAAAAAATCGGACTTGATGCCGCAAGCAAAAAGCCCGTGAGTGAATACAGCGGCGGCATGAAGCGAAGAGTTGCCATCCTGCGTGCACTTCTTTCCGGCTTTGACGTACTGATAATGGACGAGCCCTTAAAAGGGCTTGATAAAGAAACAAAGGATAAGGTAATTTCCCTTATCCTTGAACTGACCGATAAAAAAACTCTTATTGTGGCTACGCATGATTTGAGCGAAGCCAACGAACTCCAAATTGAAGATGTGATAAATCTGTCTGATACGCACTGAGTTTACGCATCCTGAAGGCTTTGCTCCGCGAAGGCTTCAAATTCTTCTTTTGCCTGTCTGAAGGCCTCCATTATCTTGGGTGAGAACATTCCGCATTCGCCGCGAAGTATCATGTAGTAAGCCTCATTCTTGTCATAGGCGTCCTTGTAACAGCGTTCACTTACAAGTGCGTCATAAACATCCGTCAGAGAAACAAGCTGCGCCGAGAGCGGTATTTCTTCTTCCCTTAAATGATCCGGATAGCCTTTTCCGTCGTAGCGCTCATGATGATGACGGACGATTTCGTAAATTGTTTTTTTGCGCTTGGGGTCCCAGTCAATATGAATGGCTTCAAGCAATTCACAGCCGCGAAGTGTATGGGACTTCATATATTCATATTCTTCTTTGGTAAGCTTTCCGGGCTTTGTAAGAATACGGTCCGGAATCGAAATCTTACCGAGGTCGTGCAGAGCACTTGCAGCGACAATTTCTTCAATCCGTGCATCGTCCAATTGGTACTCCGGATAAAGCTCGACAAGTTTCTTTGCCAAAATCCTCGTATAACCCTTTACGCGCTGAATATGCGCACCGCTTTCCAAGTTTCTGAACTCAACAATCGTACCGAGCATTTCAATGATGTCGTTGTTTCTTTTTTCCAAGTGTTCCGCCTGCGCTTTTACGATACGAAGTGCTCGGCGTAATGTCTGTGTCTGCTCTGCGACTTTCTCTTCAAGCAAATTTCTGTATGAATAATGGTCTATGATATTGGCGATTCTCTTATGTACCAATACGTTCGAAAACGGTCTGCTGATTACGTCAACCGCCCCTCGATCATAGCTCTTCTCTATACTCTCGACTTCACTGTCGGCACTTATGACAATAACCGGAATTTTTTTTGATATCCCTTCCAGTTTGCGAAATTTCTCAAGGAATTCGTACCCGTCCATTACAGGCATGACGATGTCAAGCAGCACAGCCTTAATTTCGGCATGCTCCCTCTTTATGATTTCCAGGGCAGCCTTTCCGTTTTCCGCCTCAAGCAAATCGTAGTCATCGCCCAAGATTTCATTCAGCATGTAACGATTCATTTCCACATCGTCAACCAGCAATAGTTTTTGTTTCACCGAGTTTTGCTCTTCCGCCATACCACTCTCCTATCAATTTTTATTAACTGCAATATTCTTTCCGCTTTGTTTAAGTGTAACACACTCCAATTGTTCCGGATGCATAAGTACATCATTAATACGTATCGTCACGCCGGAATACAATATTCCGTTTACCGTTATATGTGCCCTTCTTGATCTTATCTCTTTCAGTTTAAGTTCTGTCTGCTTTTTCCTAAGTTCTTCCTCCTCAAGCTTTTTTGTATAAATTGCGCTTTCCAGCTTTGAAAAAAGAGGATTCGCATTTCTGACTTCAGGGCTGAATTTCTTCTTAAATTGCTGATAGCTTGCATATAGAAGCTTTTGTTCCTCTTTAAGGGCATACATCTGAGCATTAAGCTTTCTGTCTTCGGCAAGGCACTCATTCAGCTTGCCAACCGTGACGCTGGTAAGGTTTTCTTTTTCATTGCCGATTTCATATGCGCTTACATAGTCTCCTGCAGTAACACATCCGCCGATAATTCGTCCGAAGGTCTCATCCATTTCAACCGCGTACTCCGCGCGGAGGCTGCTATTCAAGCTGTAGCCGGCCTTTATCATATTTCCCGCATACACAACGGTTCTCTCAAAGAAGGATGTAATCACACTCCCACCCGCTTTAATCGAGCCCTTTGCAAAAGTGCCGGCATTGATTCCTTCTCTTACATAAATATTACCCTTTGCCTCAATTACGGCATCCTCGACAAAGCCGTCTATCAGGATGTCTCTTTCGGCATACAGGTAAGCCCCGTCTTTTACATCGGTTAAAACGTGTATAAACCCGTCAAACCGCATATTTTCCTTAAGCGAAGTGACCTCATCAAGTACCAGCAGATTGGTGATTTCTATGCGGTTTTCTTTATACTCTACGACTCCATCCTTTGCAGCCACATAGGTCTTCCCGTCCTCCAAGAGTGTGAAGCTCGTGCCTTCAAGCGGCGGAAGTTCCTTTCCTTTGGTGCCGAGTATCGCTGAGCCGTCTTTCGCCACGCCCGCTCTCCCCATTGTTGCCTCGTGATAGACAGCCAGAACATCTCCTTTTTTGACAGCCTTAAAACCCTCGTGATTCAAGATTTTCTCGAGATTTTCATTGTCCCTTTTAACTCTTAAACCCTTTTTGTAACGCTTTTTAATCTTTTCCCGGCACTCCGAAGATATGATTTCGGCAAGGTCGCTCATATCAAAGAAAAATTCGTAATAACCGTCTTTCCCGTTTTCGGGTTCACGTACCTTAATTTCTTCGACATCTTCTCCCGTTTGAAGCGAAAGTTCGAGGAGTTCTTCCCTGTGCTTTTTAAAAAGCTCCCTACGAAGTTTCATCTCACGTGCGGTGTACATAAAGCTTGCGTAGTCGTCGACAGGGATTCCTTCTTCAAGGCCTAACCGGATTTCCCTCATTTGCCCGGGGGCGTAAAGTACATTCCTGTATAAAGAAATGTCAACACGATGCTCAAGTCCGAGCCTGATTTCACGCATCTGCTGCCAATTCATTTGTTTGTCAAGGTACAAAGAAAGATTTAAATTTTCCTTCAGTGCAAGCGCGATTTCATGGATAAATGCAGCCCTAAGCGAAGTATCTATCCAGTCCTTTATCGGAAGATTCTGTTTCAGCGCCTCGCGAATTTCCCGAAGCTGTTCTTTGTCATATCCTTCATACAGATACGCGGTCAGGTCGATTCCGTCGGCATGAGCCATACGGAGCTGGTAAAGGATTCCCGGCGGGTACGTCTTATACGAAGACAAATCTATGCCTTCTTTCAGTCCTTCCCTGATTTCCTCCATCTGAAACCAGTCGCACGTAATTGTTGCATACTTTTCAACCGGCAGCCCTTCTTCAAGCCCCAGTCGAATCTGCATCATCTGTATGGGTAAAAACTCCGGATTCTCATAAATTTCCGTTTGAAGTCCGGCTTCTTTGCCTTTTTTTATTTCCTCTAACTGTTCGTCAGAATACGTTTTCGTATCTTCCTCTTTCACACCGGTTCCTCATCTTCGCGTAAATTTACGTTAGGGAACTCCCCAAGTTATTGTATCAAAGAGAAAGAAACGTTTTGTTACACTGTTTTATAAAAGCGTTTTCTGCAAAGGAAAAAGGGCTATCGCCTTAGCGACAGCCCCTTTTGTGCGTCAATCAGTAAATCTTTATCCCTCAATCGGGATATATTTCTTTTGTTCAAGCACCTTTCCGTCCTTCTTCGGGATTTCCAAAGTCAGAATTCCGTGCTCGAATTTTGCTTTTACGTCTCCGTTTTCGATATCGTCTCCTACGTAGAAGCTTCTGCTGCAGGAGCCCGCATACCTTTCACGTCTTATATATTTGCCTTTCTTGGCTTCTTTCTCCGAATCGGCTTTATCTTCGTCAAGACCCTTAGCCGCACTGATTGTCAGATACCCATTGTCAAGACTTACGGAAACCTCATCCTTGGTAAAGCCGGGCAAATCGATGGTAAGCTCATAGCCGTCATCGTGCTCCTTGATATCCGTATTCATCACATTTTTTGCTCTGTGACCATACAGCTTCTTTTCCATGTTCTTGAATTCCCGATCGTCAAAACCAAACCAGGGGTCATTGTAAAAACGATCCATCAAATCAAAGTCTTCATTAAATAAACTAGGTGTCATCATAAGTCATCCTTCCTTTCATCATGTGGACAAACGCCATTTATTTATTTGAACTTTGAACCCGGAATGTTTGGGAACCTATTTGGGATTCCTTTTCTTTTGTTCTGACTACGTTATAGCACCACTTTTAGCACTCGTCAAGTGAGAGTGCTAACAATTTACGTTTTATTTATATGTTTATAAAATTGTAATTTTCACCCTGCTCCGTCACGACATCCTGTAAGAAAAAATCTATCAGCTTCTTTAAGTCCTCGAGCGAAACCTCTACCTGGTAGCCGATTTTGCCGGCACTGAAAATAATTGTTTCAAAGCCCTCGGCACTTGCATTGATGACGGTCTTAAAAGTTTTCTTCATACCAATCGGAGAACAGCCTCCGTGGATATATCCGGTGAGACCCAGTAAATCTTTTGATTTTACCATTTCAATGGATTTTTCGTTTACGGCTGCTGCCGCCTTCTTTAAATCAAGTTCTTTTGCAACCGGAATGACAAATACATAATGCTCTCCGCTTTTTCCGACTGTGACAAGTGTTTTAAAAACTCGGTTTACATCCTGATTAAGGACCGTAGCCACATCCACTCCGCTTATTGCATCGGTATTTGCATAGCAATAGTGTTTATATTCCGCCTTCGCCTGTTCCAAAAGCCGCATTACATTTGTTTTTTCTTCTTTTTCCTTTTTGGCCATCTTCACATTCTCCCGTTATCTATAGCTTATTTTCCCGTAACATTCCAACTTCCTGTATACCAAAATGGCTTTACACTAATTTACAGCTTTTCTTTGGGACAATCAACGTGATTTGTGCGGAAGAAAAAGAAAAAACAGCTCAGGATTGTATATTCCCCTGAACTGTTCTTTTTGCCAAGCTTTATAATGAATTTCTTCTTTTTATCGTATCGTCTTTCGGCTTATCCTTTACCGCAGCCTTTGCATCTTTAATGGCTTTCTTTTTCTGAGCTATCGCTTCATTTTCCTCTTTGATAGCGGCATCAAACAGGTTATCAAGTTCCCCGGTAATCTGTTCATCCGCCTCTCCGACAGACATTCCGGACTGTGCATAGGTCTTTCTCATATTGAGAATCGACTCGTTTGTAAAATCGTTGATAGCCTTTAAATCGTCCCTGTTGTCCGCAATGAGCTGCGATTCATTTAAAGCTCCGTCGTAGTATTTCCTAATCAGATCCTTTTTAAAGGTCTCCGAAGTCTTCCCGGAATTTTTGATGAGCACATACTCGATTCCTCTGCTCATGATATGCTCACTTACCTCGGGATGAAGAAGCTTTACCTCTTCTTTTATCCTGCCGGCTAAGGGCCTCATCACAACGCCGAACTCCTCCGCATCTTCTTTTTTCTTCATACGGGTAACCATTTCGGAACAGCGTAACATGAGGTTGTATCTGCGGTTTGCGTAACTGTCATTATTACGTTCTGTTCTTTGTACTCCCGACGCGGCATCCTTCTTATTCAGATACTTTTGGGTCTTTTTCTCAAGAGTGTCAAGCACATGCTTGAAATCCCTCCTGTTAATTGCATTTCTTTTGGAAAGTTCAATGAGTTCCTCAAGCAAGTCCTTCGTATCGCGATATTCCTGAGATGAACCTCTGAACCGGTTATCGTTTTTGAAAAGATCCATTTGGGAATATATTTCTTCTGCTATGCCCTTTATTGTTCCCTTGAAGAAATCCTTTGTACCGACACTTATATCCGAATTTCTCGATTGCTCATCTGCCTTGATTTTCTCATCCGTTAAAGGGGAAATTTCCTTAGGTTCGATTACTTTCACGGTTTCATGATGGTTTCTGAAGCAGTATGCAAATGAGCTTTGATCCTTATAATTTTCGGGAATTTCACCTGCTTTTTCGGCTTCTTCCCTGACCAAATCATCAATTTCTTCCTTGGATGTACATTTCCCGAGTTTCTTTACAATATCCGAAACCGTCGGAACACTGAATTCCGAATACAGCTTCTGGTATGTAATCATATCTTCACAGTTTGTGAAAGCCCGTTTGCAGCCGGGAAATTTATCCTTAAAATCATTCGAATAATTTCCCAAACAATTAAGCTTACAAAATTCATCGTCTTTTTCAAAAACGTTCTTTACAGAGTCAAGCTTTTTATCGACTTCCTTGGTTGCGTCACCAAGAGCCGCCTGTCTTTCGCGATACAGAGCATATGAAAATTTTCTGTATCTTTCGGCAGCCTCTGCATCCGCCTTGCGATCGTTTTTGATGAATTTGTCGTATTCAATTTCTCCGTCACGCACAACTTCACCCAATGCCTTAAGACCCTTTAAATAGGTCCATTCATCGTCTTCCAATTGAACCTTATCCTTAAGCCATTGATTTTCGTCAATCCAGTCAAGCATTTTGGATATTGTAAGGAGTACCACATAATAGTCGCGCATGCCGTACAACTTCGACGCGATATTTGCGTACGTCATAATATTTTTTAAGCCTCTTGTGCAAAGCTTTGCAATTGCATCCTCTTTTCTGTCCTGCGCCTCATCGTTTGTATCATCCATGAGGACAACATCTTTGGTAATATCATATGCTTTCTTGAAATTTCCGCAGAATTCTCCCGTCATGAACCTGTCTTCATCTCCGAATATACCGTTTATAGGCAGATAAGCCTTTTGCGGTATGATATGCTCATTCTGGAGTTCAATCCATTTTTCCTGTGTCTTTTGATCAAGATTTTTTACATTTTCTTCCGTCATACCGGGAAGCCCGTCATAGTCGGGATTAACATTAAAAAGATTCAAAAGTGAAAAAAACGGAACAATTTCTTCGGAAACCATATTGTTCCTGCTGATTTCGTATCCTTCCGGATTATAACCCGAGACACGCTTAAGGGGTCTTGCGGAGGTGTCATAGGTATCCAAAAAGCCTTCTTCCACATCTCTTTCGTCGATATGATTTCCAAAGAACCGGAAAAGTTTCTTTTCTACCTGTTCAAAATATTGTTCCGGAGTTAAATCTACCACCAAATTTTTCCCTATTTTCATTCGTTTTCTCCTAAAAATATACGAATTTGCATTTGCTGTATCCTTATGTTCCACCATTATACTCTCAATAAGAGACAAAAGGTAGACAAAGGGTTTGTCTCCTTTTTGTCACCTTTGTAGGCTATAATACATTCGATACTTATTTAAAATACAACGGAGGAATTAACATGCCAAAACCCGAAAACAACAAAAGTCAATACGGCAAATACAGTGAGTACCTGGAACAGTCGATTCGCGGAAACAAAACCGTCGGAAATCACGTTTCAAGTCTTAAGGATTTAAACGAAACCTTAAAGAAATTAAATAAGGAAATCGAAAAATGCTATGAAACGGATGAAAAGGGAAACTATAAGCCGATTGGCGAAAAGCGCCTTAATGACATTAAAAAGCTCTACAAGCTGTGCGATCATTTCGTAAGCCTTGCGGAAAACGATGCCATGCGCAACAACATGAGAGGAACTCTTGTGCATGAGCTTCATCGTATACTCAAGCGGGATGAGGAATACGTAAACTGCCTTTTTGCAGATGATTACTTCCCCGAGACCTTCAGGCGAAATGTTGTGACAACCGATGCTTTTAATTCAATAAAGACCGTCGGAGCACAGATGAGCTCAAGGTATCCCGTCACCTATACGGACGAAAACGGCCGGAAGGTCTACGGTTTCTTTACTGCAGATTCACAATTTGATGCCGTATTGGACCCCAATAAGCTTATCATATACGGTAAAGCCGGCATAAAAAGCGGAAGCAACATTACCGACAGGAACTGCGCCATGACGAGGATTGCAAATCTTCTCGGAGTAAATGACCTCATTGCCGAATCGCATCCCATGACCATTCTGGATGCTTCGGATAAAGAAAAAAAGTCAAAAAAAGACGGCATATTCATGGCAACCGCCAAGGGCATTTCCCCGAAAGATATTTTCAAGCTGGACGGATATAAAGACGGCTTAAAAACCGGTCTTGATTTTGCCTCGGTAAAAAAGAACATAGCCGATATGCAGATACTTGATTACATTTGCGGAAATATAGACAGGCATTTAAACAACATCACCTATATATTTGACGAATTAAATACTTTTGTCGGAATTCAGGGGATTGACAACGACCTTTCCATGGGAGCGATTGTTCCGGAGAAAAAAACCAGCCACCTGCCTGCTTTGTCCAATATGTTCGTTATTTCCGAATCAATGGCAAACAAAGTCAAAGACATTACCGAAGAAGATCTCAAATATGTGTTAAAAGGCCTTAATTTAAGTGAGGACGAAATTAAAGCTGCTTGGGGAAGAACACAAGCGGTACAGATACGTATTGAAAACGCAAATCATTATAAAACCGGTGACGTTTTCAAAATCGGTAAGCTGTCTATCGTGGACGACGACAGTTGGTACGGTATAAATATAAGCTCTCTGTGTACCAACAAAAGCAGGGATTGCAACCTGTTTGATTATGTCTGTGACGTTCCCGATTATGTAAAAGAGCTCGAAAGCAAGGAGAAAAAAAAGGTTAACGACAATGCCATAGCCAAGCAAAACCCCGGTGTGACAAGCTTTCTGTTTTCGGATGACGAAATGAATGTTTGTGAGGAATTTGAAGGATTTACTTATGCCAAAGCAACTCTTACCAGCCTTGCCTATACGCAGGAAGTAATTGATAAAAACGTTCTCTCCATCGGCGTTCTCATCAAACGCCTTGAAGCATCGGCAACCGATTCAAAAACTCATAAGCTTGATTTGGAATCAAGGACGGAAGAATTCAACAATGTCTACAAGGCAGCAAAAGCAGTCAGGGATTGGTACAACAAATACGATGAAAACACCGACAAGTCCGAATTAAAGAAGCTCTACGAAACAGCCGCCGAAGCGTGTCAGAAATATATCAGCAAGCACAATCCTTACTCCGCAATCGGTAAGGAAAGACAAAAAACCGTAACGAACATAATGGAGTTCATCGGAACTCAGGGCATCATGATTAATGAGTATCATGAATATGTGGCAACGCAAATGAGCAAGAAGGAAGAACCGGTCAAGGAAGGAAATGCACCGGATGACGAAAAGGCAGCAAAGAATAACGGCAATCTGCTGATATAGGGCATATAAACGCATTAACTAATGGGAAGCACCGAGTGCTTCCCATTAATTTATTTGCAGGTGACGCTTTAGACAGATCAAGGTAAAACAAAAATCAGGAAGTATGCGATTGAATTCACTTACTTCCTGATTTTTATGATATAACCTTCAGCCTACAAATATTTTGTTTCCGGTTCTTGTTGTTTACTTCATCTGAGGTCCCGAAGGCTTTGCCTTCTTGGAAATTTCGTCTGCCTTTTTAACGTTTTCCTTCGCAGCCTCGTTAGCTTTTGCCTTGAAATAGTTTTCAAACTTTCCCATTATTTTTGCAGAGTTACGCATTATATGTCCGGGGCCGCCGAAAATATATGTCGTTTTGTCGACCTCTTTTCTTTCTTCGTGTTCCTCCTGATAAATAAGCTTATTAAAGGATTCTGCAAGATCGGAATTACGTTCTCTCAAGCCATCTGCCATCTTATCCCAAGTCCAATTGGGATCATTTGCCTGCCATGTTGTAACAAGATTTAATACAGCCTGCATACCGCCTTTTCCTGCGATTGTTTTAAGAAGTGAATATCCGAGCATCGTATTAAGCTCTACATCGGCTGCAGGGGTTGTCATCAAATCCTTATATTCCTGCTTTGAGTATTCTTCCTTTGCGCGGGGATTTCCCTTAAGGGAACCGATCAGATTTGCCTTTTCCTCTAAGGCCATGGCTCTCTTCAAAAACCCGGATGTTGCTATTGCCGCTTTGGCATACTTGGTGTTTTCGTAAATCT
>CAZCPW010000022.1:392-10640 GCA_964499925.1 uncultured Lachnospiraceae bacterium | reverse complement strand
CATCATTCAAGGCTGTTACAATCCAATACCACTTATCTCCGCTACGTTCCAAATGCTGCGTATACGGATGCCTTTTTGATAAATGAAGCTCAGTGGCATAATCCTTTGGTAAAAGTTCCATCAAAGCCCCATGAAAGGTAGATGCCATTTGGTACGAAATTTCGTTTTCGTTTGCATTAAGTTCCATTTTCAATCGACCAATCATTAACTAACCCCTCAATACATAATCTATGCTATTTATTCTTCACCAATTCCTTCCAGTCATCGACAATTGACCTGTCCTTGAAATAGTCGATGCGCATTGCAGATCTTACTCTCTCCAAAGTTTCGTCGGTGACTGCACGTGCTTTCTTTGAGCCTTCGGTAAGGATATCGTAAACTTCATCGATATGACCTTCCCAGTAAGCTCTCTTTTCACGAATGGGACTTAAGATTTCATCAAGAACGTTTATTAAGAATTTCTTGCAGGTGCCGTCGCCGAGTCCGCCCTTGCGATAGTGTTCTTTCATCTCCTCAAGGCAGGAATATTCGGGCAGGTACTCCTTAAAGAAATCATCGTTTGAAAAAGCATCAAGATAGGTAAATACTACGTTTCCTTCGGTATGACCGGGGTCTTCGATTCGAAGGTGGGTCGGATCCGTAAACATCTTGCCGTTTACCTGCTTTTTAATGGTCTTTGAATCATCTGACAAATAAATACAGTTTCCGAGCGACTTACTCATCTTTGCCTTTCCGTCAACACCGGGAAGTCTTCTCTGGGTCTCGTTTTCCGGAATAAATGCCTTGGGAAGTACAAGTGTGTCTCCGTAAACCTTATTGAACTTTTCAACGATTTCTCTGGTCTGCTCAAGCATGGGAAGCTGGTCTTCGCCTACGGGAACTACATTTGCATTAAATGCCGTAATGTCGGCAGCCTGCGAAACCGGATATGCAAAGAATCCGACCGGAAGTCCTTCGTCTGCAAAGCCACGCATCGCAATCTCACTCTTAACGGTAGGGTTCCTTGAAAGACGAGCCGTTGTGACAAGGTTCATATAGTAAAAAGTAAGTGCATGGAGAGCCGGAAGCGTCGACTGGATACAGATTGTTGTTTTTGCGGGATCAATTCCGACGGAAAGGTAGTCAAGCACTACGTTAATAATGTTGTCCCTGATCTTGCCTGGGTTGTCTGCATTGTCCGTAAGTGCCTGATCGTCCGCAATCAGGATATTGATGGAATCGTATTCTCCGCTGTTCTGCATTTCAACTCTGCGCTTAAGCGACCCTACGTAATGCCCCAAATGAAGTTTACCCGTAGGTCTGTCGCCTGTTAGAATTATCTTCTTTTCGTTGTCCACTTTAAAATCTCCTTTATAAAAATAAAAATTTTCTAATCCAATAACAAAACCGAAACGCTTCTCTCCGGTGCCTCAAAAAACTTTCCGTTCAGAGCAGTTGCTTTTTCTTCGTCAAAAGACGAATCCGTCGAGCCGTCCGTTGAATACAAAAGTTTCCACTTTCCCGCCTCTGCCTTTAAGGGAAGCGCAAAGGTTTCTTTTTCCCAGTGCATATTGTAAATGATGTAGACCGAGGGCTCTTTAACCTTCGTATACTGCTTTGCATAATCTCCGTAGTAAAGAATGCCAAAAGAACGTGACGCAGGCAGCGTATCAAGCTTGAAAGCATCCTTGCTGTGATATGAAACGTCCGGCACCTTTACGGACATATAGTCAAACATTTGAAGTTCTTTCGGCTGATGTAAGACGACATGACGCTTCCTGAAAGCAATCAGGTTCTTTGTAAAAGCCGTAAGCTCCCTCGCAGCCTTTGAATTGCCCTTTGTAATCCAACCCGTTTCATCGTCCAGACAGTAAGGATTGTTGTTTCCTTTTTGCGAATTCAGGCACTCGTCTCCGCCTCTGAGAAGCGGAATTCCCTGCGAAAGAAATGTAAAAAGAAAAGCATTCCTGATCTGACGTTCCCTTAAGCTCTTTACCTTTCTTGACTTTGTCTCACCCTCGACCGAACAGTTCCAGCTGAAGTTGTAATCGGTTCCGTCGGAATTTGCTTCGCCGTTTGCCTCATTGTGCTTGACGTTATAGGACACAAGGTCGTAAAGCGTAAAGCCCGAGAAATCCGTTATCATACGAACCTTCGAAAAATACTTATGATTCTCCCTGACTGAAAAGCTTAAATTTCTCACGAAATCCTCATCGCCCTTTAGGAAACGCCTGGAATTTACGAGGAAGTCTTCATCAATGCATATCAGATTCTTAAACTTGAAATTACCTGAAGGTCTGAAATTTGAAAAATCAAAATTATTGTAAAAAAGCTTTGTATTCTTAAATAACGGGTGTGATGCAATCTGATAAAAATTAAAACCGCCGCCTATGAACCTGAATCCGTCAATATGGTAATTCAAGAGATAATGTTTAAGAACCGACATGATGTACTCGGTCGAATCTGTCTCATGAAATTCCATCATAAGTATTATTTCAAGTCCTTCCTTATGAAGGGTATAAATAAAATGCTTAAACTCATACTCATGATTACCGGATGAAAAAAACTCTTCTTTCAGACTAAAATGCAGCCCTCTTCCGAAGCCCCAAAGATTGGGCTTCTTTTCCTTTGGCATATTTCTAAAGTCGGTTTTGGCGGGTAAGACCGAATAAACCGGCATAAGCATAAGGGAAGTCACACCGAGGTTTTTAAAATAAGGAATCTTCCGTTCCAAAGCCTTAAAGGTTCCCCTATCTTTCTTAATCGCAGGGTCACCCATCGTCTGGGCACGGACATTGGTTTCATAAATGACCATATCCTCAGGCTTTATGTTCAGAGCTTTGTCTTTACTGAAAAAAGAAGCGCTTGCGTTTGATTTAAAGACGCACAAATCAAGCGGCGAATCATACCCCGTTGCGTAAGGATCGTGAAGTTCTTTTTCATCTGAAAACAATCTGTATCCGATGTCCGGTTTAAGCCCTTTAATAAACACACAGGCTACATTTCCTATGAAAAAGTCACTCGGAATTTCAACTGACTCAAGCAGCTTTGCATCGGATAAATCGTAAATGTTTACTCCGGCTTTATTAAGAAAATCAAAGGAAGCACATAAATATACACCGTCTTTCTTTTTCCTTAAACCAAAGCCTTCAAATTCAGTCTTTGAAATCTGTATATCCATGGCACCTCCGATGTGTAAAATCGATTTCATTATAACATATCTTGAAATCCTCTTGTGTTTTTTTTACAATTAGAAAAAAAGAAAGGAAACAATTATGTCTGAATTTACACCCGAAGATTTTAATGATGAAATGGACGAAGAAATGACGGTTTCTTTAAACCTTGATGACGGAAGAACCGTTGTATGCTCGATCCTTACGATTTTAACCGTGCGTGACAAGGACTATATCGCCCTTCAGCCTTTAGACGAGGAAGGAAATGCCGACGGAGACGATGTCTGGTTCTACGGTTACTCGGAGAATCCCGACGATCCCAATGAAGAGCCGACACTTACTTACATCGAGGATGACGACGAACTCGATGAAGTCATTGACAAGTTCGACGAATATCTTGATGAACTCGATTTTGAAGACCGGTAGAAATCTCCCGGTTTTTGATGCACACCCACCCGCGCGTAGGTTAAAAGTCTCTGTCACGACCGCGCCAGACAACGAGCATTCCTCTTGCGGAATGCTTTTTAATATATCAGCCCTTCAATAAACCTCGACGGTGCGGCACCGGAATTGCCTTCACTTTTAATAGTATAAAGAACAAGTTTCTCCCTTGCCCGCGTCATCGCCACAAATAAAAGACGCCTCTCCTCCTCTATGGTGCACGCATTTAGAGAAATAACACCCGGCATTTTTCCCTCGATGATGTCCGGAAGAAACACATAGTCAAACTCAAGACCTTTTGACTGATGGTAGGTCGTAATTGTGAGGTTTGAATCCTGCAATTCTTCCGAAGGATTTTTATTAACTGTTTCCGAAAGATTTTTTATAAGCCTTTCTTTGTCCATAGATAAAGAAAGCTTAAAGATTTCATCGAAGGTATCAATCACTTCCGTCGCATTTCCCTCCCCGTACTTTTCAATAAAATATTTTTCAAGCCCGCAGGCATTTCTTAAATACATAGTCGACGAAACAGCAGGCAGACTCGATACCGCCTTGACGGTTTGCAAAATCGAATCCAGCCTCTCTCCCAAATATGTTCCCAAAAATCGCTTTCTGAGACTCGTAAGGTCAAATCCGTACATATTCAGGATACTCTCCGGTATTTTTCTGTCAGGGATATTCAATATTTCAATTAAAGACGCCCGGTCTCGGGAAACAGAATACTTAAAATACGCCAAAAACGCTTTATAAATTTCACTTTTAACAGACAAATATGCCTTTCCGCCGGAAAAGATTTTCCTATATTCAAAAACGTCGCGATTCGTTCTTACCAAAATCGCCATGCTTTTCTTAGGCTCATTAAGCCTGTTAACGTCAAGTCTTATTAAATCCCTGATTTCCGTTTCATCGCGTGCCATGCATAAATAAAAATCCCTGCCGTCCGATTTGTTTACGCAAATCTGCGCATTTGTCTTAAAGCGCCCCGGGTTATCCTTTATAACTGTTTCCGCAGCTCGTATAATTTCCTCTTTGGAACGATAGTTATTCACAAGCTCATAAACCACTGCATCTTTATAATCCTCGATAAAGTTTTTAAAAATCTTTCCGGTTGCTCCTCTGAATGCATAAATCGACTGATCCTCGTCGCCGACCGTGAAAATGTTCTTCCTGAAAATAAGTCTCACGGCTTCGTATTGTATCTCGTTTATATCCTGAAACTCATCAATTAAGATATGTGAAAACTGCTTGGATATTGTTTCCAAAGCCTTTTTGTCATCTCTTAGCATCTCGTAAAATTTTTCCAAGATATCGTCAAAATCCCAAAGGCGTCGCCTGTTCAGTTCGTCATTATAGGATTTTAAAACTTTTTCAAAGTTTTCTTTTTCACTTTTACTTTCAAATACGAATTTTTCTTTGTTAATTAAGGATTTGTAAAAAGAAATTTTTAAAGAATATTCCTCTGTAAGGGTTGAATCAGGACATGAAATTAAAAGAATTTCCCGTCTCAAATCGGAGCTTATTATTTGCGGAATATCTTCAATGAACACAGAAAGAATTTTGTAAAATACGGAATGAAAGGTTCCGAAGACGATTTTAGAATTTTTGTCGGAATTTAGTTTACGAAACCGGCTCTTCATTTCGAGAGCCGCTTGCCTGGTAAAGGTAATCACCAGTATCTTCTCGGGTGGAACACCCGTTTCAAGCAGATGAAGTATATGATGTGTCAACACGAAAGTTTTTCCGGAACCGGGTCCCGCCACCACTAAGGCAGGACCCTCTCCGTGAATTATTGCAGCTTCCTGATATTTATCCTGCAAGACTTGCCTCTAAAAGTGAAATTCCCTTGCGTATTCTTGCTAAAGACTCATCTTTGCCTAAAATTTCAAGGATTTCGGTTGCACCCGCAGGGGTAACAAGCTTTCCGGAAAGTGCGGTACGAATGGGCCACATCACAAACCCATTCTTTACACCCTTCTCCGTTACATACTTTGAAAGCATTGCGTACAAGGCGTCATTAGAATAATCGTCAAAGTCCTCGAGTAAAGGAAGAACTTCCTTTAAAACTTCCAAAGAAGACTCAAGCGTAGTCTTCATCTTCTTGTGCTCATACATTGACAAATCATATTCCGGTAAGGTCTCGAAGAAATCGATATGCTCCGGAATTTCGGGGAACACCTCAATTCTCGTCTTTGTAAGCATGGCAATCTTCTTTTTATCAAGATTCTTTGAGATAGTCTTGTCTACATAAGGCATTGCATGCTCTAAGAACTTATCGTCATCAAGCTTTTTAATGTATTCGCCGTTCATCCATTTAAGCTTCTGGATATCAAAGACAGCGGGGGACTTGTTTATCTTGTGATAATCAAATTTCTTGATAAGCTCATCGAGAGTGAATATCTCGTTATTGTCCTCCGGACTCCAGCCAAGAAGGGCTATATAGTTGACTACCGCCTCGGGTAAGAAGCCCTGATCCAGTAAATCTTCGAAAGAGGCATGTCCGCTTCTCTTTGAAAGCTTCTTGTGCTCCTCATTGGTAATGAGCGGAAGGTGGATATAGGTAGGTATCTTCCAACCGAAAGCATCATACAGACGATTGTACTTCGGCGAAGAAGAAAGATACTCGTTTCCTCTTACGACATGAGTAATGTTCATGGTATGGTCGTCTACTACATTCGCAAAGTTGTAAGTAGGATAACCGTCCGACTTGATAAGTATCATGTCATCAAGCTCATCATTGTTAACCGTAATGTCTCCGTAGAGCTCGTCGTGGAAGGTGGTCGTACCGGTTGTGGGGTTGTTCTGTCTGATTACGTAAGGCATGCCGGCATCAAGATTTGCCTTAACTTCTTCGGGTGTAAGGCTTAAGCAGTGCTTATCGTAAACCGTAATCTCCTTACCCTCTACTATTTCCGTCTTTAAAGAAGCAAGGCGTTCCTTTGTACAGAAGCAGTAATATGCTTCGCCCTTATCAATCAGCTCTTTTGCATACTTTAAATATATGCCCGTCTTCATACGTTCCGACTGAACGTAGGGTCCGTATCCCTTATCCTTATCGGGACCTTCATCATAGGTAAGTCCGGTAAGCTTAAGCGTATTGTTGATGATGTCAACTGCGCCCTCAACAAACCTTTCCTGATCTGTATCCTCGATTCGAAGGATAAAGTCACCGCCTTCATGCTTTGCTACCAGGAACTCATAAAGAGCTGAGCGCAAGTTTCCTACATGCATCTTTCCCGTAGGGCTCGGTGCATAACGTGTTCTGATTTTTTCCATTTAATTTAATCTCCTCAAATGACACGGATTGCCACTCAACTAAAGGCACAGCAATCCTTCGCATTTTTAATTTATTTTATCTTCCGGCAGGTACTTTCTCAAAATACCGTTAAGCCATTTCATATCAATCGGCTTCGGAACATAATCGTTAAAGCCCGATGAAATAAACATTTCCCTTACACCGGTTCCGACATTCGCGGTAAGTGCGATTATAGGAACCTTCTTCATGTACTCGGAATCTTCGGCTCTGATTAACTTTAAAGTATCTATACCGTCAAGTTCCGGCATCATGTGATCGATAAAGATGATATCGTAATCCTTATGCTCTTCCAAAATTTCAAGGCCCTCACGTCCGCTTGAAGCAATATCAACCGACAGATTGAAGGTTTTGAGCAAGCCCTGGGCAACCTTAAGATTTACTTTGTTGTCGTCAATGACCAAAACTCTTCCTTCGGGAGCACTGACCTTGGGTTCGTTCTTAACTTCCTCTACATCCGGAGTTTCTTCACCGGGTTCATTGGAAATCTTCTGGCTGATCCCAACCGTAAACTTTGAGCCTACTCCATAGGTGCTTTCAACGGAAATCGTCCCGCCCATAAGGTCCAAAAGTTTCTTTGCTATGCACAGGCCAAGCCCGGTTCCCGCAGTCTCACTGTTCCTGCGCGAATCAATATGTTGAAAACTGTTAAATACCCTCGGAATGTCTTCTTTCTTTATACCTATTCCGTTATCCGTAACAGTAATGGTGAAATCGACAAAACCACCCTCATTTTTGCCCCTAATATCAAGGATAATAAAACCATTTTCCGTATATTTAATGGCATTGGACAAAAGGTTGAAAAGAATCTGTCTTAATCTTACTTCATCACCGATATATACATCCGGAAGGTCTTCCTGAATGTGAGTTTCAAGTGTGAGTCTCTTATCGTCCATGCGAATGGGAACCATGTCCTCAATACCCTTCACAAGGTTCCTAAGCGAATAAACAACCGGAATGATTTCAACATTTCCGTTCTCAAGCTTTGTATAATCCAATATATCGTTAACTATGGAAATAAGCACCTTACCTGAATTTGAAATGCTCTCGACATTCTCTCTTGCCTCTTTCGGCAAATCTTTATCTCGTAAGGTAAGCTCTGCCATTCCGCAGATTGCATTCATGGGAGTACGAACATCATGTGACATATTCGCAAGAAATATATCCTTTGACTCTTTTGCACTCTCAGCTTCGGACGTCTTTAATTCGATATCCTGCATGTATTTCCTTACGTAATAGATGATTACGAACAGATTAACTTCAAAGACAAGGTATGCAACGATATAAAGCGCATAAAGCCAAATCGATGCTATGCCCTTAAGAATGGAGTCCGGTGCAAAAACAGCATAAGCAATAAGAGCAAGTGTTGTCGCGGCAGAAACAAATACTATATAGGCTGTCTTTACAAGCAATGCTGTTGTCGTGCTCATCACCACATAGATAACAATCGCAAGGGCAAGTGTATCCAGCTTGTACCCTATAACTGTTGTGGCGATTATCGACGAAACGGTTATAAAGCAAATAACTGCTTTTTCGTTTTTGACAATCATTGCAAAGAATGCCGTTATGGCAAGTATTGCAGCGGAAAAGCCGAGAATAAACATCCCCGTATTAACGTTTTCCGTAAAAGCATAGAGCGTATGCATAAATAAAAGCACCAAATATTCAAGCAAACATAGCTTTATAGCTTTGGAATAACCGCACATAAAACTCCTCCAAAAAATTACCTAAAATCACCCAAGAAGAACAATGCAACAGTCCCGGGGCCTGAGTGAGCTCCGATTGTGGGACCGATATTGTTGATCATGCAATTCTTAATGCCGAAACGTTTCATCACTTCGTCTCTTACGAACTCGGCATCTTCCACGCAGTCACCGTGGCTTACAAAGAAAATATCGTTCTTGTCTTTATATGAACCGATTCTCTCTTCCATCATATCCACAAGCTTGATAAGTGATTTCTTTCTGTTTCTGACCTTACCGACATTTATAAGATGACCTTCATCGTCAACATGAAGCACCGGCTTAATATCCAAAACCGTTGCCACAACTGCTGTGGTCTTTGATACACGTCCGCCTCTGTAAAGATAATTAAGATCATCCACCGTAAATACGTGAACGAAATTAAGAACATGGTCGGAAAGCCACTCGGCAACTTCTTCCATTGACTTTCCTTCTTCCTTAAGCTTTTGTGCCTTATAGACAAATAACCCCTCTCCCATGGAAGCACATTTTGAATCGATTACGATAATCTTAACGTCCTTGTTTTCTTCCATGATTTCCTCGGCTGCTATGCGGGCACTGTTGTAGGTACCGCTTAACCCCGATGAAAAAGCAAGATAAAGAATCCTGTCGGTTGTCTTAAGGATTTCAAGGAACCCCGCCTTTGCTTCCTCGGGATTAACCTGACTGGTCTTGGGTACGTTTCCCTCACGCATCAGTCTGTAAAAATCCTTGTAAGGAAGGTTGTTATTCTTACCGTAGGTGGTTTCCAAAATGGTATAAGGCAAGTGAAAAACCGGAATATCTTTTTCTTTAAGATACTCTTCCGGTAAATCCGCCGTCGTATCGGTAACTATCTTAAAAGAATCCACGTCTAATCCTCCGATTAATATTTAAGTTAAAATTAATTAAATATATAGTAAAAAAGATGTTGCAATTTTTTAAGCAACATCTTTATACTATCATCTTTTAAATGCATTATCAAATTAAAATTATCATTTTTTAAGGTTTAGTGGTGCTTCCGAGTCCGCCGTTTCTAATCTCACTGACCTCATCGTCATCGGTAATACCGTACTGCATGAAAATTCCCTGAGCAAACGCGGTTCCCTTTGTAATATCCAAGGTCTTTCCCTCGTTTGAGTCATTCGTAATCTTTACAAAGATATGACCCTCATTGTCGGAATCGTAATAATCGGCATCGATGACGCCTACGGTATTATTGAGCTGAAGGCGATATTTAAAGCCGAGTCCGCTTCTCGGGTAAATCATGAATACATAGTCGTCGCGCATTTTTACGCGAATGCCGGTAGGTATCTTAACAGTCTCTCCGGGAGCAAGGGAAAAAGAAACAGGAGTGAAAATATCGTAGCCCGCGCTCTTAGTCGTGGCACGTTTCGGAAGCTTAATCTCATCCAACACCTCAAGTGCCTTATCCTCGGTATAATAATTAAAAGTATCGATAAAATCCTTAAGGAAACGTTCCTTACTTACTTTCTCAAAATGTGCAACTCGTTCCAACTTTTTCAGTCCCCCCGTAAACGTAATTTGGATCTTTTCCGTTAAAATAATCTTCGCAATGAAGAACAGGTACAAAAGGATCTGCCCCTGCAAGCGTTCTTTTTAC
>CAZCPW010000022.1:0-382 GCA_964499925.1 uncultured Lachnospiraceae bacterium | reverse complement strand
ACATCCCTTTTTTCAACCATAAACTCTCCGTCAACAATTACATCGAGATAAGAAACTATCGGATACTTGCAGACTGTCTCCCACAAATCGCCGGTATACAGCCAAATGGTCTTGTCGGGATATTTTTCTTTGATTTCTTTGCAAAGTTCCGTTACATCATCTCTGTTTGCAACATGCATAGGATCCCCGCCTGAAAAGGTAATCCCGGATATATAAGGTTTGTCGAGCTGATCGAATATTTCCTGCTTTGCCGCCTCGTCAAATAAAAGTCCGCCGTCCGGGTCCCAGGTAATGGGATTCTGACAGTCTTTACAATGATGAGAGCAACCGGCAACCCAGAGAACAACCCTCAGCCCGTCACCGTTTTTCATGTCATCCTTGG
>CAZCPW010000021.1:0-10648 GCA_964499925.1 uncultured Lachnospiraceae bacterium | reverse complement strand
GACTGTAATCAACACCTTGGGGCGCGGCGGGGCAGAAGCGGCTCTCATTGAGATGTTAAAACATTTTGATGCTTCAGAGTATGAACTTTCACTTTATGTGTTGATGGGGCAGGGAGAAATGATTCATAAGCTCCCTGAGTACGTAGAGGTAAAAAACCTTCATTATGACGACAGCTCGGTTTTGAGTGCCTTGGGAAAAAAGCACATGACAAGGCAAGTAATTAAGGCTTTTTTTTCTCGCGGTTCGGGCTTCAAGAATTTTTTTTATCTTATTAAAAATTTATTTGTGATGATTAATAAAAGAAGGATCCGGGCAGACAAACTTTTATGGCGGGTGCTTTCGGACGGCGGGCAGGTATTCAAGGAAAGCTTCGATCTTGTAATAGCATATTTGGAAGGCGGGGCAACTTATTATGCAGTCGATCATATAAATGCGAAAAAGAAAGTGGGATTTGTTCATGTTGATTACACGAGAGCAGGGTACTCAAGAAGCTTGGATAAAGACTGTTATTTGAAGCTTGACAAAATATTTACGGTGTCGGATGAGGTAAGAGATTCTTTTTTAAAAATTTATCCCGAATGTGAAGAAAAAACAGAAGTTTTTCATAATTTTGTAAATCGAGATAAAATTTGTAGGCTTGCAGAGGAAGGCAATGGTTTTACGGATGACTATAAGGGAGTTCGAATCTTATCAGTAGGAAGGCTTGCCGAGCAGAAGTCTTATGAAATTTCCATCATGGCAATGAAACTATTAAAGGAAAAAGGAATCGATGCCAGATGGTATGTCCTCGGCGAAGGAAATCAGAGGACAAAACTTGAGGGGTTAATAGAAAAATCAGGACTTAAAGAAGACTTTTTACTCCTTGGTGTTAGGGACAATCCTTATCCGTATATGAAGCAGGCAGATATTTTCGTTCATGCAAGCAGATTTGAGGGTAAGAGTATTGCCATTCAGGAAGCTCAGATTCTTGGCTGTCCAATTGTCGTTTCCGATTGCAGCGGGAACAGAGAGCAGGTGACTCCATATGAGGACGGAATATTAAAAGCGCTTACTCCGCAGGACATTTGTGATGGTATTCTTGAACTTATTAATGATGTAGATCTGCGGAAAAAGCTTTCTGATAATGCGAAGAATATCAGTACAACTGATGAGTCGGAAATGAACAAATTAACATCTCTGCTCATCTGATAACGGTTAAAACGGGGACATGGTTATGGCAGAAAGAAAAGAAATTTTAATAATTATTCCGGCATACAACGAAGCCAAGAACATAGATACTTTTTTGGAAAGCCTTGAGAAGACGGAAATTGTGAAGAAAGCGGATATTCTTGTAATGAATGATGCCTCTTCGGACAATACAAAGGAAATCGTTAAGGCAAGACATCATGCCGTTATTAATCATGTATTTAATTTAGGATACGGAAGCGGTCTGCAAGTGGGATATAAATATGCCGCAAAGCATGGTTATGAATATGTTATTCAGATGGATGCGGACGGGCAACACGATGCCTGTAATGTAAAGACTATCTATAATTGTCTGGTTTCCGATGAAAAGCCGGATATTGTTTTGGGATCCCGTTTTCTTAAAGACAGTGTTGCTTACAAGATGCCAACAGTTAAGAAAATAGGCTACAGTCTTCTCAGAACGTTAATACATATAGGGACGGGCAGGAAAATCACGGATCCGACAACGGGGCTCCAGGGTTTGAGCAGGAGAGCCTTCAAGTATTATGCAGGGTACAATCACTTTGATGATAAATATCCGGATGCAAATATGATAATGTTGATGCTTTTGATAGGTTATAAGGTTTGCGAAATTCCCGCGGTTATGCATCCGCGTACCGCAGGGGAAAGTATGCATTCCGGGCTTAAACCGGTTATGTATATGCTTCGCATGTTCCTTTCCGTTATTGCGGTTTGGTTAAGGATTAAACTGTTTCATATGGATGAAAGGATAGAGGATGAAACTTCTGTTTAGAAAAAAGCAGAAAGAGAAGTTACATTTTTTAAAGGCTCCGCTTATTGAAAAGTCAGGATTACTTGTTAATCCCGCCAGAGGATTATTTCATATCTATAATTTTGCACTTAAAGAAAACGGGATGCTGAATCCTTTTATTGATGAAGTCTCCGAAAAGCTTTATGTAAATGAAACGCTTGCTTTTATCTTCATTGATATTGGAGCATATAAATATAAGGACCTTGATGAGTTTGCTCTTGAAAACATTAAGAAAACGCTTCTTTTTTTTAAAGCACACGGTAAAGATATAATTCTGAGAATTGCATATGATCATGACGGTAAGGGATTTGAAAAAGAACCCTTAAGCTTTGAGAGAGTACTTAAACATCTTGAGGAAATAGGACCTCTCTTGACAACCGATAACGGAGTTTTTGTTTATCAGGGAATGCTTGTTGGAAGTTGGGGTGAGATGCACAGTTCACGATTTACAAAATCCGAACATTTGACACAAATGTCCAGGACACTTAAATCCTCCTGCAAAGACGGCACATGGTTTGCGGTTCGAAAGCCGGTTCAGTGGCGTACAATATGCAAAAATTGGACAGATTACAGAAAGGCACCGCAGATTAACCTTGGACTGTTTGACGATGCAATGTTTGCCTCTGTTACCGATCTTGGAACATTCGGAATTGATGACTGCGAAGACTCTTTGAAACCGTGGTCTACAAAGAATGAACGGGAATTTGAGGAAGCACTTTGCAGGTATGTTCCAAATGGAGGAGAAGCGGTTTTTACAAAGGGTTATACGGATTTACTTTCGAAAGAAGAGATGCTTTCTTTCCTCAGCCAATGTCATATTACTTATTTAAACAGGGGATATGATGAAAATGTTTTTAAACTTTGGAAGGAATATGGAATTTTAGAGAAAATTGAGGAAAGTCTCGGATACCGTTTTGCGGTTAGGGATGTTTATTTTAAATCAGCCGAAGGTTTTCAAATTACTATAGAGAATATCGGGTTTGCAAATTTGTATCAGGAGGCGGAACTTTTCCTGATTAACGGAGACAAGGTAATACCGTTAGATGAAGATATGCGTACTTGGAATAGCGGATGTATAAAGCAAATTTATTGTGATAAGCCTATGAATGAAGGTAAGGTATTTTTGGGTGCAAAGAGAAAGTTTGACGGCAGAATTATTTATTTTGCAAACGAAGCAGATTCGGCCGGAAGAGTTTTACTGGGTGAATTATCAAGCTTGGAGGGTAAGCATTGACAACGTCATTGTATTGGGCAATAGAATATATCCGTGTTTTTATAGCCTATTTTTTTATAATGTTTGTCTGGCCTTTGGTGGTGTTTCATAAGGTCTTAAAGGGAAAGTCAAAAACCTTTACCTTTGCATTTTGCACTACTGTTCAGATTGTCCTGATAAATACAGTTGTGCTGGTACTCGGCTTATTTCATATTCTTAAGCCGATAGTTTTTCAGATTATTTTTTTCGGTACTTTTATTTGTGTCATTATATACAGGCTTAAACTCGGAAAGAAGCAGGCAGATATACTAAAAAGACTTGTGAACGGGACATACGGGCACAAACTGTTTTTTTTGCATATACGCAAGCGAATAAAGGCTTTTTTCGAGAGCGTTTCAAAAGGCTTTTTAAGATTTATGAAGGGGCATTGGATAGAATATCTGACACTCTTTGCTGTTATATTTTTCGGTACCATTTATTTTACATATGGTGTTTTTCAGGATTATTCATATGGTTTTGGCGACATGTATACCCACAGTTCCTGGATTTACGGACTTATACAGGGAAAAATTTTCTCTGCGGGCATATATCCTGAAGCAATGCATTGTCTTGTTTATGCCATGAGAGTATTGTTCGGAATTTCGATTTACAGCGGGATGCTTTTCTTGGCAGGAATTCACGATATTATTTTCTTTATTTCGGTTTATATTTTCTTAAGAGAGATTTTTAAGTGGAAATTTACACCCATATTGGCATTGATGGCTTTCTTTACTCTTGACGTGGTGTGTATTAATGAAATTTACAGTATGTCGAGACTTCAATGGACACTTCCGCAGGAGTTTGGCTTCTTTACGGTATTTTTGTGTGCAACATTTCTGATACGCTATTTCAAAAATGAAAAGCAGGTTTCAACCGAAAAAATAAATCTTCTTGTTTTTATCAAAAATAAAATAAAAAGTTACAGACGAATTAAATTAACCGATTCGGATGAAGTTATAGAAGAATCGGTGGGTACCGTAAAGCTTACAAAAGGGTATTGGGACGGCAATCTTTTCCTGTTCATGTCAGCCTTATGTGCGTCTCTGACGATTCATTTTTATCCTACAATCATGGCTTTCTTTGTCTGTCTTGCAATTGTTCCGACTGTGCTTAATAAGGTTTTTAATCCTAAACGATTTATTCCGATTCTTTTAAGCATTTGCCTGGGATTCTTCGTGGCGGTTCTTCCTATGGCAGGTGCATTCGCTTCCGGAATAGATTTTCAGGGCTCCATTGGATGGGCTGTAAATATTATTAACGGAACGGATGGGGAATCCGTATCGACTGAAGAGACTGTTGAAGAAAACATTGAGGTTGAAAACGAGAGTAGCGCTGAAGTTGAAGAGCCTGATTCAATTGCAAAAGTCAGCGAAGAAGTTGAATCTTCCGAGGTGAATGATAATTCAACTTTCGTTTCACAGGCTCATGTATCTTTAACAGAACGAATAAAAGCGGCAATAGTAACAAGCGCAATCGGAATTAAGGACTTTTTCATTGAAAAAGCAAAGGTTGTTTATCATAGCGGTTACGTTACTTTATACCGTAAAGAGCGGGCACAGTGGATTGTAGGGGCGACTTGTGTGGGTCTGATTATTGGGCTCCTTGGAATTGTTTTTCGACAATGGAAACGTACGGCTTTATATATTACCATTACTCTTTGCAGCGTTTGCTTTATGATGATGTACAGCGCATCGGGTTTGGGACTTCCGTCTCTTATAGCAGGTGCGAGATTGGGTTCCATTGAGCAGTTATTTATTGTTTCAATGATGTTTGTACCTATAGATGCCTTGATGCAGATTTTCACATGCATACCCATCGGTTTGTTTTGGAATATTGTTGGCGTTTTTGCCACTGCGGGTATTTACGTCGGAAGCATTTATACGGGTTATTTTCACGGTTATTTGTATTTTGAATTAACCCGATACAATTCAGCGGTAATGACTACACAGTCTATCATTGATTCGTTGCCGGAGCAAAGTTATACAATCTGTTCCACTACGGATGAAATTTATCAGATGATAGAGCACGGATACCACGAAGAACTTATAAATTTTCATAATGAATCAAGTTCAGATGACTACACTATACCGACCAAGTATATTTTCATTTATGTGGAAAAGAAGCCTATTCAATATGCGCAGTCACATTTCTTTACGGGGCCAAGCTGGCTTGCACTTGAAAAGTATCCGAGCTTTTATAATTCATTTGTCAGTCAGTGTCCGGATATTACAACATCCGAAATCAGTAAAGAACTTGCCGAAGAAGCTCCGTCAAGCTTCCCTTATAAGGCATCGGTATACAGTAATCTTGTCAACAGAACCTATGTTGAATCGAGTATACAGGAATGGATAGACGATTTTAGCACTATATATCCAAATGAGGTTCATGTTTATTATGAAGATGATGATTTCGTCTGTTATTATATTGAACAGAACACGTATAAGTTGTATCAATTGAACATAAATTAAAATGCCCCGTTTATTATGAATAAAAATACCACGAAGACGAAGAAATACATTCCTTTTATAATTTTATTTTTCATAGTATTCTTGTTCTGCGTTGTAATAGCCTGTTTGGGAGTGAAAGAGTTTAAGAGAACCATGGAATTAAGCCTTTACGCCAGGGGACATGGAAGAGTAACAACGGAAGACAGTGAATTAAATCATTCGACGAAGGCTCTCCTAAATCCCGAAAGAGGGTTTTATCATATGCATGGTTTCACGATAAAGGATACGGACTTGGATTTTGAATCCGAGATAGGGTGGAGATATTGTCATGATAAAAGCACCAGCCTGACCTTGATTGAGGTGAAACTAATCCTATATAGGGACGGTGATATTTCAGCTGAAGGCTTAGATAATGTTGATGATATGTTTAAGGCTCTTCAAGCAACAGACAAGAAAATTATATTAAGATTTTTGTATGATTGGCATGGCAAAGGACTAGAAAGCGAGCCGGAGAATATATCAATAATTTTAAGGCATATGGAACAACTGGGCCCTTATTTAAAGAAGTATTCGGACGATATATTTACGCTTCAGGGTTTGTTTATCGGTAATTGGGGCGAAATGAACGGAAGCAATTATCATACCATGGACAATCTTAAACTGCTTTCAGAAAAGCTTGCTGAGGTCACAGATTCAAAAACCTATCTTTCCGTAAGAATGCCAATGCAGTGGAGAATGGCTACAGGGATAGCTGATGTAGAAAATGTTACAGCTTTTGATGGGAGTTTGGCTTCAAGGCTGGGGCTCTTTAATGATGGAATGCTTGGAAGTTGGAGCGATTACGGCACCTACGGTGATCGGACAAGAGAGAAAGACGGGGATTTCACCTATTGGAATCGTGAAGAGGAACTTGAATTCCAAGATAAATTATGTGAAATGGTGCCACAGGGCGGAGAAGTCGTCATAGACAATACGTATAATGACCTTGAAAATGCCATCAGTGATTTTAAGAAGATGCATATCACATATTTAAACAGTGAATATGATGAAAATGTATTGAACAAATGGGCAAATACTGTTTATGAAGGCGATGATGATTATGCCGGAATGGATGGGAAGAGTTATATAGAGAGACATTTAGGGTATCGCATTTTTATAAATGAAAGTTCTTTGTCATATGATCTTTCGGAGGATAATCTTAACGTACGAATATCATTATTGAATGAAGGATTTGCACCTTTATATTATACAAAGGATTGCGGTCTTGTGCTGCTTATGGAAGACGGAAGCCGTACTTATATACCGCTGGATGTGGATTTACGCAAGGTAAAGAGTAATTCTGAGGAAGAATTCATAATAGAAAAAGAAATTTCTTTATCCGGGTTAAGCAAAGGCAATATTGAAGTATATTTTCAAATCACAGATCCCACGACAGGAGATCTAATTTTTCTTGCAAATGAAGAAGAACCAACGGAAATCGGATACAGCGTTGGAAATATTGGCTTGGGAGAGATAGATGATTACAGAGATGAATTTAAAAAGGAGTATATATCCGACTATTTAAATGATTTAAAAGGGGAACTTGAATTTTGGAAGAAATAGATTTTGTAATTACTTATGTAAATGCAGATGATGAAGAATGGAACAGAAGCAGAGAACGGTACAGTAAAGAAGGACTGTGCGACGACGGGATTGTTCGTTACAGGGACTGGGGGTTATTAAAGTACTGGTTTAGAGGAGTGGAAAAGTTTGCTCCCTGGGTCAAGAAGATTCATCTTGTCATGTCAGGTAAGGTGCCTGATTGGGTCGACGTCAAAAATCCGCGTCTTCATGTTGTGTATCATGAGGATTATATTCCCAAGGAATGTCTTCCGACTTTTAATTCAAATGTAATAGAAATGTTTTTTGACAGAATTGAGGGGCTTTCAGAACATTTTGTTTATTTTAATGATGATTTCTTTCTTCATGACAAAGTTTCGGCAAATTTCTTTTTTAAAAACGGCAAGCCTTGTGATATGCTCGCTTTTCAACCGGTGGTTGCAAACCCGGAGAATCCGGTTATGTCGCATATCTATTTAAATAACAGTCTTGTCCTTTCTAAGTATTTTAATAAAAGAAAAGAAGTGTTTGCTCATCCGGGCAGATATTTTAAGATAGGATATCCGCCGTTATATTTCTTTTATAATTTACTTGAAATGGCTTTCCCTTTATATACGGGTTTTTTTACGGCGCATGGAGCCATGCCGTTTTGCAAAGCTTCATTTAGGGAACTTTGGGAAAAAGAAAGTGACTATTTTTCTGAGGTTTCATTAAACAGGTTTCGTTCAGAGAGAGACATCAGCCCCTATTTATTCAGGGAATGGCAGAAACTTACCGGAAATTTTGCCCCCTGCAACATAACGAGAAGTTTTCACTATTACGGAGTATCGGACAGAAGACTTACTAAAGAAATCAGAGACGGCAAGGCGAAGATTATTTGTATAAATGACGAAAATATTGAAAATTGGAAGGAAAGAAAAGCTGAGATAATTGATGCTTTTGAAGAAATTCTTCCAAAACAATCATCTTTTGAAATTCCCCTAGGAGGTTAGTGTGCCTGAAAAAAGTAGGACAGAATATTCAGCTAGGAATACAACTGTTGCAATAATAGGGAGACTGACGGCTATTTTTCTCGGATTTATTACGAGGGTTGTATTTACACACACACTCAGCGAAGACTATGTCGGAGTCAATGGTCTTTTTACGGATATAATAAATGTTCTTTCGCTTTCCGAGCTTGGAATAGGTACGGCGATTACTTATGCGCTTTATAAGCCGATATCCGAGGGGAATATTGAAAAGCAAAAATCTCTGATGCTTTTGTACAGGCATTTTTACCGTATTGTAGCGGGTGTTGTTCTTATATGCGGCCTTTTAGTGATTCCATTTATGGATATTTTGATAAAGGATACACCGAATATAGAGCATCTGACCCCTATTTATATCATGTACCTTAGTAATTCGGTATTATCCTACATGCTGATTTACAAAAAAACCTTGGTCGACGCTCATCAGCTAAGTTACATAGGTGTTCTTTATCAAACGGTCTTTTTGATTATTCAGGATGCTTTGCAAATCGGTATTCTGTTTATTACGCATAATTATTATTTGTTCCTGTTATGTCTGATACTTTGTACACTTGGCAGTAATATTTGTATTTCCAAGAAGGCGGACAGTCTATATCCATATTTACGTGATAAAAATATTGAAAAACTTTCAAAAGAAGAGTGTAAGGGGATTTTTGCAAACATTCGGGCCATGATGATGCACAAGGTCGGAAATGTTGCGGTCAACAATACGGATAACCTCTTGCTGTCGGCACTTGTCGGAACTTTAAGTGTGGGAAGGTACTCTAATTATTATTTGATAATCGGCTCCATAAGACAGATTTTACAGCAGATGTTTCAGGGAATTACGGCAAGCGTCGGTAATCTGGGAGTAGAGGAAGAAAAGGGCAGGATACGGAAAATTTTTGAGGCCTCATTCTTTCTGGGACAATGGGTTTACGGACTTGCGGCAATCTGTATATATCAATGTATAGATGCTTTTGTGGGCTTTAGCTTCGGAACACAGTATATCTTCGATAAAAATATTACACTTATTCTCTGCATCAATTTTTACCTGACAGGGATGAGGCAGCCTACTCTGGTGTTCCGTGATTCAATGGGCCTTTTTAAGTACGATAGATATAAGTCTTTGGCAGAAGCAGCTATCAATATTGCAGTATCTCTTGTTTTGGGTAAAATTTACGGTACTGCAGGTATTTTTATTGGGACCATGATAAGTACCGTTACGACATCTTTATGGGTCGAACCTTACATGCTGTATAAACACAAGCTTGAAACTTCATTCTTAAAGTATTTTATCAGGTATTTTCTTTATGCATTGATTACGGGGTTGCTTTGGTGGGGAGAGAATATACTATGCGTACAAATTCAAGGAAATGTTATAGTTACTTGTTTTATGCGTTTCTTTGTTTGCTTTGCACTCACAAATGCGGCATATCTGATGATTTATCATCGGACTGAAGAGTTTAAGCTTCTTTGGAATAAGGGAATGGGAATTGTAAGATCAAGATTTTCAAAGAATCGTAAAGGTAACAGTTCGGTAAGTATAAAGAACAATAGCGAGTTTTTTTTACCGGATGAAGAAAAACTTTTGGAACTTTTAGATGCGTCTTTGAACGGTAGGAAGATTAAGAAAGCTGAGATTAGTGACGGGGTTTTAGATCTTGCCGAAAAGCACGGGGCGCTTCCGTTGCTTTTCCCGGTCGTTGAAAGTAATGAGAGAGTACGTGGAAGTGCTTATGCATGTACACTTAGCAATTACAGACTTTTGTTTTTAAGTAAATACCTGATCAATTTGCTGACTTCAAATGATATAGAGGTTGTACTGCTTAAGGGAGCAGGCACAGCTTCATACTATCCGGTACCTGAATATCGTAAATCGGGGGATGTGGATTTACTTTTATTAAATTCCGACCGATTAAAAGACTGTAAGCGTGTTTTGGGAAATGCAGGGTTTTCTTTGCAGGAAGATCAGCTTGCCTTACATCATCTGTCTTTTGAGTCGAAGGATAAGATTGAAATCGAAGTTCATACGATGCTTGCCGAACCTTTTGATAACGGTATGATAAACCGGTATCTTGAAGATGCACTGGCGGAATGCAAAACTGAGATTGAAGTGCGTGATATCATGGGCATAAAGCTTCCTGTTTTAAAGGATGGTTTTCACGCTTATGAACTACTGTTGCATATGCTTCAACATTTCCTGCGTTCCGGTTTCGGGATTAAACTTTTGTGCGATTGGACCGTACTATGGAATCACGGTATTAATAATACAGAAAGTTTGAAGTATGAAAGACTTGTTAAAGAAAGCGGACTTTGTGGGGTCTCGGATGCAATCACCCGTTC
>CAZCPW010000020.1:0-10701 GCA_964499925.1 uncultured Lachnospiraceae bacterium | reverse complement strand
TCCGTCCTCGCTTCGCTCGGCCACCTCTCCCAAAGGGAGAGGCAAGCCCTCTCCGCCCTCGCTACGCTCGGCCACCTCTCCCAAAGGGAGAGGCAAGCTCTTGGCTCTCCCCTTGGCTCTCCCTTCTTGGCTCTCCCTCCTTGGCTCTCCCCTTTGGGAGAGCTGTCACCGAAGGTGACTGAGAGGGCCTTGGCTCTCCCACGCGGAGCAATTTCCTATATAGTAAAAAAATCCCCGGGATTCCCGAGGATTTTTTGTTAATTCAACTTATTAAATGCCATCGCCTTTGCGTAGCTCTGAGCTGCCTTGAGGTTCGATCGCTGAGACTTAATCTTGTTCTTTTCAAGCTTGAAAACATTTTCAAGCCGGGCCTTATTGCGAGCCTCCTCCGCTTCTATCGAAGCACTTTCGGAAGTAATCTCGGAAATAAGCTCCTTTAAATGAGCTATCTCCTCGGTATACTCGGATCTGTTTTCATTTAGCTCGTCCTTTACCCTGTTGTACAAGCTTTCGAAGCCTTCATCAAGCTTATTCAGCCTGAATATCAGGACTCCCTTTTCCTCGGTATTCTTGTCGAACTTGTCAAAAGAAAAAGGCTCTTCCTTTAAAAGTTCTTCCTGTTCTTTATTCTTAACGCGAATTTCCTTTAGAACGGCTATCTTCTTTTCCAAGGATTCGGTTAAAGCAACTATGTATGTGTTCGTCATTTAGCTGTTTTCATAACCTCTTTCCAGGTGTCGCGCATGGAGCGTAAATGCGTTACGACTTCCTCGAGAATTTCTTTATCCTTCTTGGTATTTGCCTCAATGAGTCTGCCTGAAAGGTATAAATAAACTCTCTCGAAATCTTCTGCAACGGGGTACTTCATGTCAAGTGTTTCACGGAAGTAATCGATGATACGCTCGGTGCGAACGATATTGTTGTGAGCCGCTTCGACATCACCCTGCTCAATCTTTAAAATTGCGATGTTTGCAAACTTGATGGCTCCTTCGTAAAGAAGAAGTGTCAATTCCGCAGGCGAAGCCGTTAAAATCTTGCTGGTATTATACTGCGCATACGCATTCGGTAAAGTCATAAAATCTCCTTATCCAAGTAATGAGGTAATCGAGCTTGTCGAAGACTGAAGCTTTGATAAAGCAACCTCCATGTTGGAAAATTTAGTATAGTATTTATCCTCATAGTCTGCGAGTGCATCCTCAGCATCCGAAATCTTTGTGGCGTAATCTGAGATGTTCGTCTTGTACTGAACGTCGTCGTACCAGGAGTTTGTGCTCGAATAGTCCGTCTTTGCTCCAAGGCTTGTAAGCTTGGAATAGAGATCCCTCGAAAGATTGGTAAAGAAAGAAATAACTGAATCGGGGTCGGTCGCAATTGCGGATTTAAGCTTGTCGGACTCACTCGATACGTTTGAATCGTCCGGATCGCCGTTTATATGGTAAGCATTGTGTTCATTGTCGCTTGCCGAATAGTAGGAAAGCGTTTCAATACCGAAGTTTGAAAGGTAAAACTGCTGGCCGTTAATCTCGTAGCCCGAAAGCATCATGGTCTTAAGAGAATTAAATACGGTTCCCAGGGATGAATCGTTACGAAGCAGGGAATCCTTGATGGTGGTCTCCCACTTTTCAATCTCGGAATCGGTCATCTCTTCCTTTTCGTCGTCGGTCAGGGGCTCATAATCGTCTGCGGAGTCGGCATTGTAAAGCTTGTCCATCTCGTTGATGAGCTCGTTGTATTCCTTGAAAAGGCTCTTAATCATGTCGTAGATGCCGTCGGTATCGTCCTGAGTGGTAACGGTGACGGGATCTGAGGTCGTTGCGAGACAGGTAAAGGTAAGTCCGTTTACTTCAACGCTGTTCGTGGAAGAAGAAAAAGCAACGCCGTTTAACTCTATCTCGGCATCAGAACCTGCTATACGAACGGTGCCGCTTGAATACATGTCGGAAGTATATGTCGTTCCGTTTAAAACTTCATCGGCTAAATTAACCTTCTCGGCTAACTTCTTAATAGCGTCGTCATAATCGTCATCCGTGGTCATCTCGGACTTAATAGCCTTATATAAATCGGAATCGGTATCGAGTCCGGCCAGAATTGTCTCGGAATCATAGACCTCTTCGGACTCACCGTCGTCATTTGTAACCGTCTTCTTTGCAAAGCCGTCAACTTGAGACTTAAATGCCGCAAGACTCTGATAGGTTGAAAGAGTCTTTGCATTGGTGTTTACGCTTGTATCGGTGTTCGATCCAAGATCTGAATTAATGCCGAGTACGCTTAAGGCTGTGAAACCTTCGGCATTGTCTGCGGTGATTGCAAAGTCCGCATCCGTTCCGGAAGAAGAACTTGCAATGAAGATACGCTGGTTCTTTTCGTCGAAGTTTGCGTCAACGCCTGCACCTTTAAGGCTTGAGATAATCTCCGAAATCTTTGTATCGGCAGTAACGGAAATCTTCGTAGCCGTTCCGTTTGCGGTAACGGTAAAGGAACCGCCGTCCGAAGTAAGCGTCGTAAGGCCGCTTGTTTCATTCCCGTCAGAATCTTTTGTCAACCTCAAAGAAGAAAGGGTCGATGAAGCGGTAAGGGCTTCTCCGTCGGAACTTGTAAGCTTTGCACCCGTCAGATAACCTGACTTTGCAAGGCTGTTTATTTTTAACTCCTGAACGCCGTTCATGGCATTTTCGCCCGTGATAACGGATACTGCCGATGAATTGCTGACGGAAGTCGTTTTCTTTTTATAGCTTGAGGAAAATCTGAAGTTTGAAAGGGTATTCTGGAAGGACTTAATCTTCGTATTAAGGCCCGACCAGATTTCCTGCTTCCATTCAAGCTCGGTCTTTTCCTTGGTAAGGTTTTCTACCTTCGTAGACTTTGCCTTAACAAGCTCTTCGATGATGGATTCGGTATCAAGTCCGGATATCATACCGGATACACGCATTGTCATAAGGTTACCTCCAAATTAGCTAACGTCTCTCGTCTACCATAATGCCGGCAAGTTCCCAAGCCTTTGCAATAAGGTCAAGGGTCTTTTCGGGAGGAAGTTCTTTGATGACTTCCTTGGTGTCCTTGTCTATAATCTTGATGGTTACACGGTTGGTTAATTCGTGGATACCGAACTGAAGCTCGGAATTCGTCATCGCCTTGTTGAGACTCTCAACGGTCTGTTGAAGAGTTTCCTTCGATGCTTCACGATTGGAAGAATCGTTCGTCGATTCGCTTTGATCTGCCGTTTTTACGGCAGACTCAGTCTTTTTGTTGTTGACTTCTGCGATGGAAACATCCGTGTACTCTGCTGCAGATTTGGTGACCCCGGCAGTAGGCTTAACTGTCTGAGTGTTAATAATGTTGTTTACTGATTCAATTGCCATAGTGTCTCCTTCTGCGGCATCCGTGCCGCTCTAAGAGTTCCCGGTACAAAATATATCGGAACCGACTCAAAAAATGTTAACAGGTAAAAAGAAAAATGTATAAAAAACGTATCGCTCGTTTCTTACAAATTTACTTAAAGAGGTTGTGTAAGCTCTCCTTGCGTCTTTACTCAAAGAGGTTGTGTAAGCTCTCCTTGCGTCTTTACTTGAAGAGATTGTTTAAACTCTCCATTACATCCTCGGTACTTGACATTGAAGCCTTGTTTGCTTCCTGAATCTGTAAGTATACCTCTTTACGATATACGGGAACTTCCTTCGGAGCGGAAATTCCGATTTTAACTTGATCGCCCTTTACATCTAAGATTGTAATCTCGATATTGTTGTTGATGACGAGGGCCTCGTTCTTTTTCCGTGATAAAGCTAACATGTGCCCTCCTTTGCCCCTGCCTTTAAGATTTCGTAAATAGGGAATTTAACGAGGTAAGCGTCGGAATCGAGAATGATCTGGACTGCCTTCTTCTCGTCTGCATTTATGATGATGGGGGCCTTTAAATTGACACTCATATTAGTCAAGTCCTTGGGTACTGTAACCGTGACAAGGACAAGAATTTCATCGGGCTTAATCTCTCCGATGGGCTTTAAAATCTCATCGTCAACGGTAGGATTGTAATCGGAAGATACTACCAAAGGATCCATGACGGGAAGGGCAAATGCCGGCTCCTGCAGGGACTGAAGCCACTTAATGCCTGCCTGATTGCCTTTCTCAAGGTCGTAAATAAGGGCAAAGTCCGTCAAATCGGGAAAGCCTATAATCCCATTTTCAAAATGGATAATCTTGGCAGGATCGATTGTGACCTCACCGAATACTCTTGTGTCAATAGTCATCTGAAATCTCCTTTGGATGTGATGATGTTGGGGTCAAAAGATATTTTGCCCCAATGATACCGGATTGCTGCGTGCAATGTCTTATATGTAGTTCAATAATGATTCCTTTAATATCTTACTGGTAGCAAGAAGCGCCGCATCATAGGAAGTCTGAACGTTTGAAAGTTCAACGGCAGCCGTGGTCAAATCAACGTCTTCATTGTCACTCTTAAGCTCTTTAAGGGTGCTTAACTGAGTGTCAAGCCTGTTTTCGATAAGTTCAAGTCTCTTTGAACGGGTACCGCAATTGGTAAGAGCCACGTTGTTGGCGTCAAGGTAATCGTCTGCCTTTGTGATGCCTGCCGATGCGAGGCTTTGAAGTTTATCATTCAAGTATGTCTGAGCCTTTTTTGCTGCATCTATCTGAGTCTGAACTGCTTCCCTTCCGGTCGTGTCATTCTCATCGAGCGAATTCAACTTGGTGGTAAGATTCGATATAGTATCTTCAATATTTTCCACTTCGGTCAATGCATTTACTATATCGTCAAGGTCTCTTACGATATCGTGTGTGAAGCATTCACCTGCGGTCGTATTGATGCGAAGAGTCTGATTCGTACCTACATTATACTCTATTTCTCCGCCATAGGATGTATAAGAAATATTATTTGTGGTATCTTCGCAGATAAAGTAATGTTCCGGTCTTAAATCGCCGTTCTCCCACTTTGACTTTGTATAGGAGACTTCAAAATCTGTAATGGACTCCGTATCGCCATAGTCCGAACCGACTAACAGTTCACCGGTTTCGGCAACGTAAACTATCTTTGAAGGATCGTTTACTGCGGATTCGTAAGGATTCGGGTCATCGCTTAAGTTCATGGAAACAACATTTGCCGTAACATCGTTTCCGTTAACAGTAACGGTCGGTGTAACGCCCGTATCGCAATCATCGTATGATAAACGGATGCGCGTGATGTCCGCTTCATAGACATCCTGCTCGGTGTCCCCAGTATTGATATAAGAAATCGAATCAAGTGTCGCCGTCTCACTCGTCTCTTTTATGGTATAGCTGATGTCCTGCTGTTTCTGGAAAGTAAGGGATTCGCCCGTTCTGAAGCCCGTGAATACGCTTCTTCCCGCAAAATCAACGTTACCCGTGTTGTAAACCTCGGCAGCCAACGACTTTAAATCCTCGATGATGATCTTTCTGTCGTCGCTCTTAAGGGTATCGCTCGAAGCCTTGGTGTACTGCTTGCGGATGTCGGTGATGACATCGGAGAGAGTATCGATTGCATCTTCGGTAACGGTCAGCCAGCTCTTTGCGTCTTCTACGTTTTTGTCCACGTATTGAGATGTCTGATTGACTGAAGTACGAAGTCTCAAGGATCTCAGTGCCACAATCGGGTCGTCCGAGGGGCGGGAGATTTTCTTTTTCGTCGAAATCTGAGTCGAAAGTTTGTCCTCAAGGGCCTTGTTTGCGTTTATGTTGTTTAAAGAATTGTTCTGAATAATCTTGTTTGTAATTCTCATAATTACCTCGCAAATACGGAAGTTTTCCTATATTTTTTATCGGCACATTCAGAAATAAAATGAGTCTTAAACGCCTGTTTCCAAAATTAAACGATCGTAAATTTCAGTGAAGGTCTGAATCATCTTCGAAGCAAGGTTATATGCGTTCTGGTACTTTACGAGATTAATCGCTTCCTCTTCCGAATCTACGCCGGAGATTGAAATACGCTGATTATCAATCGTGGTGGACATTGTGGTGTAGTAGGTCTCGGAGTTGTTGGCTCTCGAAGCATTCAGAGCAACGTCAGAAAGAAGGCTCTGTAAGAATTCCGATGCCGAACCGCCTCTGAAGGAGAATTTATCCTTGTCGGTCTTTAAGTCAATCAGTTCGTCCACAACGTCGCACTTAGACTCTCCGTCCGAAGCTCCGGTTCTGGTGGCAAGCAGGTCGGGATCACTTGTAATCGTCTCGCTTACCGCAAAGTTTGCAGCCGTAAGCTTATGATAAGAATCGTCGGAACTGCTGACAGTGACAAAGCCATCCGCGTCGGGATTTTCGTATGCATCGTAGTAATCCGAAAAATCATACTGCCCGCCGTTTGGATTGGTGCCAAGCAGTAACGCCGTCGCATCGTTTCCGTATGCGTCGACGGAACCGTCCTGAGTGAGGATGTCGTTGAAGGTTCTTGAAAAGAGCCTTACAAATTCGTTTAACTGTTCCTGATAGTAGGGAATACCCTGATAGTCGACGGAAGCGCCGACGCTTACTTCCTTACCGAGTCTTGATGTTGAAAGCTTATTCTCGTCATAGCTTGGGTCAAGTTGGAAGGTGTAGTAGGTTTCTCCGGTATCTGTATTCGTGCTCATTGACCAGTTTGTATAATGAAACTCCTGCGCACCCAGAGAAATAATTCCTCCGGATAAAGAAAGCGTACATTTATCAAGGTCTTTCAAATAATCTTCGGTGACTGCCACGGTCACTGTGTAATTGACGGTATCAACGCTGTCTACCGTGCCGCGAAAGTTCTCGGTATTGTTGCCGTCACGCATTTCGATAAGGCCCTGCAGCTTTCCTCCTATCATGGTCGAATATAAATTAAAGTCGGTTTCGTCCGACCACTTGATATTGTACAAGCCCTTACAGTCGGATTGGTTAACAGTCTCGTTATTATCTCTTGCTACGCATTCAAGCTCTCTGTGGTCATTTCCGTCTACCAATACCTGATTGCCCGCAATCTTTACCATGAAACGATTTGCTCCGGTATCATAGCCGTTTGCAAGGTCAAGAATTGGTGTCTCGCTTGTCTCAACGGATACGTATTGAGATAATTCGTCAATCAATAAGGCACGTTTATCTCTTAATTCATTTGCAGTTCCGCCGCCTACCTCGATTACATTTATCTGCTTATTTAAAGTAGCTATATCCGAAGCAATCGAGTTGATGGTGGATACCGTATCCTTTATCTCGGTATTTACATCTTTCTGAAGCTCACTTAACTCCGTGGAAATATTGTTGAAGTAATCGCAAAGGGACTGGGTATACATTACGAACTGAGACTTTGCGGTAGTGGAGCCTGCATCCTTCTGAAGCTCCTCAAGAGCATTGTACATAAGGTCAAAGGCCGTATTGAAGCCCGTGATATCGTCTGTCTCCTGGAAATAGTTCTCGATAGACTTCATATAGTAAGCCTTAATATTGGACTCGCCTAATTTTTCGCTGTTGTCCCAATATTTATTGTCATAGAATTCATCGCGGATACGCTCGATGGCAATGGTATCCACACCGGCACCCGCACAGCCGTAGGTAGTAAAGGTCCTCAGGGCGTTGCTTGCTTCCTGAACGGTCTGCTGGCGACTGTATCCTTCGGTTTCGACGTTTGAAATGTTGTTTGCCGTGGTATTTACTGCAGCATTTGATGCAAGCAGTCCTGTGTATGCAATATTTAATCCAAAAAATTGTGAAGGCATCTAAGCTCCTCTCTTAGCCGGACTTAATTAACAGCCCTTGCAATAAGGCAAACCGGCTAATGTACGCTCTATCCGAGCTGATTGATGATATGCTCAAGCATTTCGTTTATTACGTTTATGTATCTCGAAGCCGCATTGTAGGCGTTCTGAAATTTAATCATGCTCGTAAGCTCTTCGTCCGACGAAACACCCGTAACCTCTTCTCGCTTATTGTCGATGCTTGAAACAGTTGCTTCCTGGCTCTCAACGAGCTTCTTGTAAACATTACCCGAATTCGATACCTGCGATACAAGGTTTGTATAGTAAGTATTCAGTGAACACTTAGTGGTGACATTGGGGTTCAGTACGTAATTGTCGGCATCAAAGGCCTGTGCAAGCGCATTTACGGTATCGTAGTCAACCGTTCCGTCTTCGTATTTGAATTTAAGCTTTCCGGCTTCTCTGATCAGATCCGGATTTACCTGAAGGTTTGGAATAGAGTAAAGAGTATCCGACATGTAGTCATCATCCGTATTCTCCTCGACATAATCCCATTCACCTGTCGTTTCATTGTACGTATAGCCGTCGCTTTCAACCTTTTGAAATATCTGTAAGGGTGAGCCGTCGTCTGCCGCATAAAGAGTTCCGCCGGATTTATCGTAGCCTGCCTTTAAAGCATCATTTATGGTAACAACAACGTTGTGAACCAGTTGGTCAAACTCTGCTTCCACGTTCATACACACGGACTGAGCGATGGTTGAATTGTAATACTCGACCTTCTCGTCGTACTCAGCAATGTCAAGCTGATACTGTGCGACTGCCTTTGCATATTCGGGGTCGGCGGTTTTATAGGTATAATCATCTGGATTAGGAGTCTCAGGCTTAACCGGGATATCCGTATAGTCCGCGTTTTTGTCTCCTCGCAAATAAAGCATAGCCCTTAAAGAGCCGATATCCGTTCCTTTTTCGGAAGAAATAAGCGCCGTTGTGTCGAATACATAGGCATTGCTTAAATCGAGCTGTTCAAGGCCGTTTTCATCGGTCACGACCTTTGAATTTACTATCCAATAAGGATAGTAGTAACCCGTATCGGCATCCTCACTTAACCCAATCTCATATACTGTATCGGAAGCCACGAAATCGACTCCCTCAACCTTGACTCTTACGGAACCGTAGACATCTTCGGAATAGGAAATATTTACAAGGCCCGAAAGGGTATCCAGTGCCTCGTTTCTTGCGTCTCTTAAATCGTTTGCGGTTTCGACGCCGCCAACCTCAATTTTTCTGATTTGATCGTTTAAGCTTTGAATCGTCTTGCCTAAAGAATTAATTTCTTCAACGGCTGACTTGATATTTGTGTTTAACTGATTCTGATAATCAACGAGCCCCTGATAAACCTGCTGCGCATTTGTAATAAAGCTCTGTGCATACTGGATGAGCATTCTCTGAACCGTCGTATCGTCCGGTGTTTTTGAAAGCTCCTGAATGGTGGACCAAAGGTTGTTTAGGGAACTGTTGAAGCTTGCGTCGTCGTTTAACTCATCAAGCAAATCTTCAACGTTAGTAAGGGCCTCATAGTTGGCTGTATAAAACTCTTCACGACCGTTTTCCTTTCTATAGGACTGGTCGAGAAAATAATCACGTACCTGTCTGACCTTGGCATAGGTGACGCCTAAACCCACCTGCTGGCTCGAGGTCGCATTGGAACCTGATTTAACTGTATTGTAAACTCTGTCCGCCTCTAAGACCTGCTGACGTACATAGCCCGTAGTATCGGCATTGGACAGGTTGTGTGCTGTTGTATTTAATGCGTTCTGGGATGTCTGAAGTCCGCTCGTCCCGACGTAGAGTCCGCTCATTAAAGACATTTAAGGCTCTCCTTAGACAAAGCACCCGAGAGTATCATCTCTCGGGTGCCTGTAATCTCACTGTTTTGCATCAAAGCCCCCGCTTGTGATGCCAAGGGAAGCGCCCGTATTGTAGGCTCCCTTATTGTAGTTTGCGGTTTCCGGTGCTTTGCGCATCGCCTGAATCAGATTCATGTTGAAGTTCACCATCTCAATGGATTCCTTCAAAAGTTCTTCATTTCTCTCATTTACCGTCTTCATCTGGTAGAGCGTCGCGTGAAGGTTGTCATGAACCGTAGACAGACGTTTCTGTTCTCCCGGTTTCTTTTTAAGCAAATTAATCAAATCGTCAAGCTTAAGTCCGGCAACATCCGTGTTTAGGATCTTAGCGATCTCCGTCATAGTAGAGGTGCGGCTGTTTTCCAAAGCCGTAATCCTTGATACGATTTCCTGTTCCTTGTCCGTAATCACAGAAAGTGCATTAAGGTCGCCCCTTACGATGACATCGGTCTTGCTTACCGACAAGTCAAGCAGCCTTTGATACTCCAAGTCTTCCCCATTTAATGTTTCTATCAGACTATCAATAAGACTGGCCACTTAACCCTCCTAAAGCAATTCCTCGTACTTTTCCATCAGCTTATTTGCAAAGCTTTCTGAGTCTACCTCATAAGTGCCGTTTGCAATGGCGGTCTTTAAAGGCTCAACCTTGTCCATGCGGATGTCGGACGCACTCTTTGCAGCCATTGTAGCTGTCTGAAAATCCAGACCCCTTGATGAAATCGAAACACCATCGGCGCGGCCGCTTGCTTTGCTTGCTGTTTCCTTGTGTACCTTAGAGGAGTTATAGAGTTGCTGAACCTGTGTATAGGCTTCTATACGCATATGTTCCTCCTTTTGCATTTGCATGCTTTTTAATTCTCTATCATCTATATCGGATGTTTTTGGATTTACTTAATAGCGGAAAGGAAGAAAAATTTGTATTTGTTTATGATGCCGGATTGCTATGTTTGCGTGCATCCTTTAGGATTGTTTCTTAATTTATGTATGGGAACGAAGTTCACATACATAAATTAAGAAACCCACCGCTTTCGCGGTGGGTCCTGTCGGTTAGTTTATTAACTGGGTAAGACTTACTGTTCAGCCTTCCAAGCTTCGTACTGTGCTGAGAACTCAGCTAA
>CAZCPW010000019.1:0-11113 GCA_964499925.1 uncultured Lachnospiraceae bacterium | reverse complement strand
TCCCCCTCATGAGTGAGGGGGCAGGGGGAGTTGAAGTGTCGAAGACACTTTTTTACTTTATAGGAAATTTCATGAGAATTTTTGACATAAAAAAACCGTCTGATAAAATCAGACGGAAACAGTTAAATTTGACTGCGGAAGAAGGGACTTGAACCCTCACGATCGCAATGATCACAAGATCCTTAGTCTTGCTCGTCTGCCAGTTCCGACACTTCCGCATTCGCTTGTTTCGCAACACGCAAGAAGTATAGTAGCATCCGAGAAAACAATTGTCAACAAGTTTTTTTATTTTTTTAAGCTAAATTTAATACCCATTTAATCCGATACATGCTATAGTAGCATTGAAACGGAAGTCAATGCATGGCTCTTTCACGGATGGAGGTATATATGAGCATAAGTTTAAAGAATGATTATTCTGCGTTATTTTCATCATTGTCAAATTCTTCGTCGAGTTCAAGCTCAAGTTCATCGAGTAACTTCGGAATTTCCCTTTCGGATTATGCCAGCATAAAAAACGGAAGCTATACAAAGCTTTTAAAAGCTTACTATAAAAAGACCGATTCTGCCGACAGCACATCTTCAAGTTCGGATACCGATTCTGCGAAGTCGGCTTTGTCGTCCGCAAAGACCGCCGCATCGGATTTTAAGAGTGCGGTTGAGGCACTTGAGAGTGTTGCGGACAGCGACGATACGGACAAGATTTACGAAGCTGTTTCAAATTTTGCGGATACGTATAATTCCCTTACAAAGGCGGCCGGAAATTCGGGAAGTTCATCGATAAAGAAAATAGCTCAGAACATGGTAAACTATGTGGGCGAGAATCTTTCGGTTCTTGCCGATGCCGGAATTACTCTTGATACCGACGGAAAGATGAGCGTAAACGAAACTACGCTAAAGGCAAATACAACTCCCTTAAAGACCTTATTCAGTTCTACAGGTTCCTTTGGCGATGTGCTTGCCGCCAAAGCTTCAAGCATTTCAAATAAGGCAACGAGTGCTTTGAATGCCGCTTCAACCTATACGAGCAAGGCATCATATTCAAGCGCGAGTGCAACGGGAAGTATATTCGATTCATACAACTAAGACATATTTGCCTTCTGCCGGTTGTTGACATTTATGCGTCAAATTAGTAAAATGACTAAGTCGCGCAGAAGTGGCGGAATGGCAGACGCGCACGGTTCAGGTCCGTGTGAAGTAAAATTCATGTGGGTTCAAGTCCCATCTTCTGCATTAAAGGTTACTATTCGCAGACAGTGATGAAACGGACAAGTGGCGTCACAAGTTTACTTGTGAAAGACACTTGGACGTTTTATCACCGGCTGGAAGCAGTGACCGCCCCCACATGAGCAAAACGTAAAGCCGCAAAGCGGCGAAAGACGGCGAAGCCGGCTTGTTTTGCGAATGCTGTGGGGCGGTTCTGCGAATAGTAACCATCAGGACTTTTAAATCTAATAACTATGAGGAGGCACTTGTTTTTGCAAGTGCCTCTTGTACTTTACGGAGGTTGACATGGATAAAATAGCCAAGCTTAAAGAAATGACAGACTCTTCATCACGCATTGTCTTCTTCGGAGGTGCGGGAGTTTCAACGGAGAGCGGAATCCCTGACTTTCGCAGCAAGGACGGACTTTACAATCAGCACGATGTTGCTTTTGAAAACTACAGACCCGAATATCTCTTAAGCCACACCTGTCTTGTAAGAGAGCCGAAGGTTTATTTTGAATTTCACAGACAAAAACTCGATACCAGAAATATTGAGCCAAACATGGCACATAAATACCTTGCAAGTCTTGAAGAAAGCGGAAAGCTGCTCGGAATCGTCACCCAGAATATAGACGGGCTTCACCAGAAGGCAGGCAGCAAAAAAGTCTTCGAAATTCACGGAAGTGCCTTAAGAAACTATTGTATGAAGTGCGGGAAACGTTACGATGAAAATTATATTTTCGACAGTAAGGATCCGATACCGAAATGCACCTGCGGAGGAACCGTAAGACCCGACATCACTTTGTATGAAGAAAGTTTACCCGAAGATGCGGTTGAAGGCGCTCTGAATGCCATTTCCACGGCAGACATGATGATTATCGGAGGAACTTCGCTTACCGTGTACCCGGCTGCATCCTTTATCAGATATTTTAACGGAGACAAGCTCTGCATCATCAACCGCGATGAGCTAAGCGTAAGCTTTAACGGGGATTTGCTCACTGTCAATGACAGTATCGGAAAGGTCTTTTCGGATTTGTCCGCGGTTTGACAAGGTACGACCTAAGAGGTATCATTTTAAGTCAATGTTGTAAGTTAGTGGGGCAAAATTATAAATGAATAAATTTTTAACATATATAAAAGAAAAACTGAAAAAACTGATTATCACTTTGGCCAAAGAAGGAAGGGCCATAAAGGAAGAGGTTAAGGCGTACAAAAAAACTCCTTACAAGCTTTGGTATCTTGATGCGGGAGCGGTGATTCTCGTTCTTTTTATCGTCTTTTTGATTGTTTTCAATCTCCCTTCAAACCGGTTTACAAGGGCCATAAACGCAGCCGACAAGCTTTATTACAAAGAAAGCTATCAGGAGGCAAAAAGCAAATATATCAAAGCCGAGAAAATCGACGGAAGCTCATACAGGGCGGCTTTGGGCGAAATCCTTTCCTTGACTGCGCTAAGCAGCAACGCCGAAGGCAACGAAGAAGATGCAACCTCAGACGACGCATCATCAAACGATATATCTTCAAATGACGTAAGCTCAAACGATATATCTTCAAATGACGTAAGCTTATACGACATATCTTCAGACGATGCATCCGCAAATGATGCATCTTCAAACGATACATCTGCAAACGACACAGCTTCGAGTGCTGAAGCGACAGCGGAAGAAAGCATAGAGAAAGTCTACATTTCAATCTTTGAAAGACTTGCGGGATACGGAACTGTGCCGGAAGAAGCAACTGACTCGGCAATTGATTTCTTTTTGCTGATTCCCGAGATTATTGAGGACACTGAAACGAGAGTTGACTATGCAAAGCAGGCATATGAACTATTACCCGAGAATTCCGATGTGAAGACCATGCTTGCCGATGCCTACTATGCTTACGGCACGAGCCTATCGGAAAAGGATAAAGAAAAAGCCCTCGAAGCCTTCGATGAAGCATTATGCCTTTCGGATAATGCGGAAAGCTACACGGAAATGATTTCGGGTTGTGTTCTTTCTCTGATTGATGCATACATATCAACCGACGAATTTGACAAGTCTTACAGCCTTTTGGACAAGTACACGGAGTCACTCGGCTTAAACTACGATGAAGTTAAGGCAAAGATCGATACAGCCGAGAACCTTTATCAGATAAAGAACACTCTTTTGTCAAACGCGGAAAATTATTTAAAGCCTTTCTATGATGAATACAGCACATCATGCACGCTTGAAACGGTTCAGAGCATGGAAACCGCACTCTTCAGGGCAAGTACTTACGACTTTAGCGGAATGCTTTCGCTTGACGGATCGAGCGAAGCGGAAACCCTTGCTTTATCGGGCACTTCGCGTTCCTACATATATACGCAGGACGGTTACAACAGTAACTTTACCGGTACGGCGGCAGGGCTTTACTTGATCGGCGAGCAGTACACAAACGATGACGGAAGCCTCGGACAGGGATATTATTTCTACTACGGGGATTACGTAAACGGAGTAAGAGAAGGCTACGGAATCATCATCTTAAAGCTTGACGACAGCTCCTATGAAGTATTTGAAGGCACTTTCAAGGACGACAAGCCTGAGGGCTTCGGCATTCTTTATGAAAACGGACTTTCCGCGGTAACGGCACAAAACGTAATGCAAAAGCTTACCTACGGAAACTTTGCCGGCGGCCTTGAAGACGGAGAAATGACGGTAAATGCCGTACTGAGCGAGTATCCGGATACCTACTTTACGACAAGCTATACGGCGGATAACGGTAAGGTCGCTCCGCTTGAAGGCGAACTCATTGATTACAATATCGTGTCGGAAGCACCTGCGGGAACGAACCTTTCAATCATCATCCCCTGCGTCGAAGAGGGTGACGAGTTCTTTATCCCGATATATTTAGCGGAGGATTCACTCCTTGGAGTAACCGCATTTACTTTGAAATAATCTGAACCTTTTTTACACCTCACGGAGTCTTTATTAGTGTAGAGATAATTGTGAGGTGTTTTTTATGGCACAAACATCGGAAAAGAACATCTTAAAAGCGCTGGCAATCGGAATCGGAGCTGTTATGCTGATGCAACCTGTGAGTTACGAGGCAGCAACTTTGATAGAAAAAGAAACCGATAAAGAAGAATTCGTAGGCGATGCATCGGAAAAGAGCAAGGTGGGAATGGCGAGAAAGAGCCTAGCAAGCGCACGGAGTGAGCTTGAAAACGTGCATGAAAGCGCCAAAGGACTTGACGAGCTTTCAAATCCCTCAATTGAAGTGCTTTTAAATACGGCAGAGAGAAAGTTAACAGGCTGCGAAAGCTATTTGAACATTATTGATGCAGACAAAAAGGGCGTGCTTACGGATATCGCAAAGGAAAATGCGGGGCGTGAAGCACTGGCGTGCGAGAACACCCTGAAGGCATGTACCGAAAGCCTTAATCTTTTAAAGGACGATCTTTACGAAACCAGAAGGCAGACTGAAGCATTTGCTTTTATGAAGGAGGCTTCGGGACTTGATGCAAGCAAGGTATCAGACGAAAGTCTTAAGGGATACTTAAGCACCGATTGGAACGCTGAGCTTGCAAAGATGGATGCTTACCTTTCGGCGGACAAAGAAACCGTTAAGAGATGCGAAAGAGCTGCCGGAAATGTCAGAGATTTAAAAGAAGAAATCGTAAAGATTTAAAAACAGATGCTAAGGATTGTAACAATCCCGCATCCACAACAAACGTTAAATAGGAGTTCACATATAGAGTAAGAAAAGAGAGGTTGGTCTACGGCTAACCTCTCTTTGACTCTTACATAGCCACCTCGAGTAAAATTTCGCAAGCATTCTGCGCCCGATTTACGAAATTTTGCTTGGCTCTGTACAGAACAAAAAGGAAATTCGCATTCTTGGGAGAATAGTATAGTTGTGAGGATTTCGCAACAGAATGGAGGGGACATGCTGATAAGAAAAAGCCTTGAAAAATGGGAAGAGGAATATTTAAGTCCTTATGCGACCTTAAGCTCCGCATCAAAGGGGCGCTCGCGTGAGGAAGAACCCTGCGACATCAGACCGTGCTTTCAGAGGGACAGAGACAGGATACTTCACAGTAAATCCTTCAGACGGTTAAAGGATAAGACGCAGGTTTTTCTTTCTCCTGACGGAGACCATTACAGGACGAGACTTACGCACACACTTGAGGTTTCCCAGAATGCGCGTACGATTGCAAAGGCTTTGAGGCTAAACGAAGACCTCGTGGAGGCAATCGCTTTGGGGCATGATCTGGGACATACGCCTTTCGGACATGCGGGCGAGAGAGCATTAAATGATATTTGCCCCTTGGGCTTTGAGCATGCTCACCAGAGCGTGCGGACGGTTGAAGTCCTTGAAAAGAACGGACAGGGCCTGAATCTCACCTACGAAGTAAAGGACGGCATACTTAATCATCAGATGAGCTGCACTCCGAGCACCTTAGAAGGAAAGGTTGTAAGGCTTTCCGATAAAATTGCCTATGTGCATCACGATATGGATGATGCGATAAGGGCGGGAATTTTAAGGGAAAGTGATGTACCGTCAAGTATTACCGATGTAATCGGGGATACGACGGGAAAGAGATTAGACCACTTCATTCACGATATAGTTTTAAACAGTCTTGATAAAGACGACATTGAGATGAGCGCGGATACGGCCGCTGCACTTAAAGCCATCAGGGAGTTTATGTTTGAAAGGGTATACCAGAACCCCGAGGCAAAGAGCGAAGAGACAAAGGCTGAGTCGTTAATCAAGACTTTATACGAATATTATTTAAAGAATTTTGAGCTTCTTCCCGGGGATATGAAGGCACTTTTGGACAGGGGAGACACAAAGGAACAGATAGTCTGCGATTACGTCGGGGCAATGACGGACCGATATGCGATTGCTTTGTACGAGGAGATTTTCGTTCCGAAGACATGGCACTGGTAAGGGGAGTAAAAGATGTGGTATCCGGAGGAACTGATCGAAGAGGTAAGGCATAGAAGTGATATAGTCGATGTGATAGGTTCTTCCGTAAAGATGAAGAGGACGGGAGCCAATTACGTGGGTCTGTGCCCCTTCCACGGAGAAAAAACACCTTCTTTTTCCGTGTCACCTTCAAAGCAGATGTTTTACTGCTTCGGCTGTCACGTCGGCGGCGATGTGATCAGCTTCGTAATGAAATACGAAAATTACACATATCAGGAAGCGATTCAGTACCTGGCCGACAGAGCGGGAGTGAAGCTTCCCGAATCGACCGCGACGCCGGAAGACCGGAAGCGCGATGAAAAGCGCACAAAGCTTTATGAGGTAAACCGCGAGGCGGCGAAATACTTTTATTATCAGCTGAGGAGCAAAAACGGCGAGGTTGGATACAAGTATCTGACCGGACGAAAGCTTACGGACGAAACCTTAAACAAATGGGGACTCGGATTTTCGCTTGTGTCGCCGAACGACCTTGTCAGATATTTAAAGAGCAAAGGCTATACCGATGAAATAATCAGGGATTCGGGGCTTGCGGGCTTTGATGAAAAGCATGGACTTACGGACAAATTTTGGAACCGTGTAATGTTTCCGATTCAGGATATCAGAAACCGTGTAATAGGCTTCGGCGGACGAGTCATGTCGGATGCAAAGCCAAAGTACCTAAATTCGCCGGAGACGATTATTTTCAACAAGAGAAAGAACCTGTTCGGACTTAACTATGCCCGTCTTTCACACAAGAATTACCTGATACTGTGCGAAGGCTACATGGATGTTATTTCGATGCATCAGGCAGGCTTCATAGAGGCGGTTGCGTCTTTGGGAACTGCTTTTACTTCGGACCAGGCAAATGTATTAAAGAAATATACCGACCTTGTAATTCTTTCCTACGACTCCGACGGAGCGGGAAGGGATGCGGCAATCAGAGCAATCTCGATTCTTCGCGAAAACGGAATGACCAGCAAGGTGCTGAATTTAAAGCCCTGCAAGGATCCGGACGAATTCATCAAGCAGTTTGGGGCCGAAGAGTTTCAAAAGCGAATAGATGAAGCCGAAAACAGTTTCTTTTTCGAGGTGGGGCTTCTTGCGGAGGGACTCAATCTTAAGGACCCCGATGACAAGACGAAGTTTATGCGAGAAATTGCCGAAAAGCTTTTTAATTTCCCCGACGAAGTGGAACGGGAAAATTACATGCGCGCCGTGTGCGACAAATACAGCTTAGACCACGGAGTATTAAAACGTCTGGTTGCGACGATGGCCTTAAAGAACGGCGGAGATTTTAAACCGATAGAACGACCGAAGTCAGGAATTCAAAAGAAAGATCCTGAAGAAAATAACAAGAGAGTTCAGAGAATGCTTTTGACTTGGCTTTGTGAGGAACCGAGGATTTACGGTAAGATTAAAGACTACATTTTCCCGGATGATTTTACCGATCCTTTGTATGAAACCATTGCGGCTGCTTTATTTAAGGACTTAAGCAAAGGCGTTATGAATCCGGCGGCGATTATAGGCCGGTTCGACGATGAAGAAGAGCAAAGCAGGGCCGCAGAGGTGTTCAATACCTCGCTGATAGAGGTAAATGAAAAAGCAGAACGGGAAAAGGCGCTTCACGATCTGGTGTACAATGTCAAAAAGTCAGCCTGCGAAAAGAGGGCAAACAAACCTGATGCCACGATTGAAGACGCAATGAAGCAGCTTAATGACAAAAAAGCACTCGAGAAGCTAAAGAGCATGGCTTTTACGCTGGATGCGTAGAAAGGGAGATTATGGACGAGAACATGATGGCAAAATACGAAGAGCGTGTTAAGGAGTTTCTTCAGTATTGTAAAAAGAAAAAGAACGCAATTGAATATCACGAAATCAATGATTATTTCGCAGATTTGAATCTCGAAGAGGACCAGTACGACAAGATTATGGATGCTCTTGAGGCAGCAGGCGTGGATGTAATGCAGCCGATAGAGGAAGAGGTCGAGACTGTTGATGACGAATTCCTCACGGATGACGAGATGGCAATGGAAGAAGTCAACTTAGAGGATATCGATCTTTCCGTTCCCGAGGGTGTCAGCATCGAAGACCCCGTGCGTATGTACTTAAAGGAAATCGGTAAGGTTCCGCTTTTAAGTGCCGAAGAGGAAATCGAGCTTGCAAAGAGGATTGAAGCAGGCGACGAAGAGGCAAAGAAGAAGCTTGCCGAGGCAAACTTGCGTCTTGTTGTTTCAATTGCAAAGAGATATGTAGGAAGAGGAATGCTGTTCCTCGACCTTATCCAGGAAGGAAACTTAGGTCTTATAAAGGCGGTTGAGAAGTTTGACTATCGTAAGGGATTTAAGTTCTCAACCTATGCTACCTGGTGGGTACGTCAGGCAATTACCAGAGCTATTGCCGATCAGGCGCGTACCATCAGAATCCCCGTTCATATGGTTGAAACCATCAACAAGCTCATCAGGGTTTCAAGACAGTTGCTTCAGGAATTGGGACGTGAACCTACCCCCGAAGAAATTGCAAAGGAAATGAATCTTCCCGTAGAAAGGGTACGTGAAATCTTAAAGATTTCCCAGGAGCCCGTTTCTTTGGAAACTCCTATCGGTGAGGAAGAGGATTCACATCTCGGAGACTTCATTCAGGACGATCACGTTCCGGTTCCAGCGGATGCGGCAGCCTATACTCTTTTAAAAGAGCAGCTTAACGAGGTGCTTGCAACACTTACCGACAGGGAACAGAAGGTATTAAGACTTCGTTTCGGCCTTGACGACGGACGCGGACGTACTCTTGAAGAGGTCGGCAAGGAATTTAACGTTACGAGAGAGCGTATCAGACAGATAGAGGCAAAGGCATTACGCAAGCTTCGTCATCCGAGCCGCTCAAAGAAGCTTAAGGATTATTTGGAGTAATGGGTTTATCGCTGAGACTGACGGAAGTTAAGAATATGGTCAAGCCCTGCGATAAGGCCTGCGATATAGGCTGCGATCACGGCTTTGTCGCGATTGAGCTTGTAAGAAGCGGCACCGCAGGGCAGGTGATTGCCTGTGATATCAATAAAGGTCCGCTTGAAGCCTGCAAAAAGAACGTGGCTTTGGCCGAGCTTTCGGATAAAATCGATATTCGCCTGGCCGACGGGCTTTCCGGAATAAAGAGTTCAGACAATATCGATACGATAATCATTGCCGGAATGGGCGGAAACCTTATGGCGGAAATCCTGTCAAAGGGGATAGGAGTTGTAAGGAAAGCAAGCCAGCTCGTACTTCAACCGCAATCGGAGATTTTTCTCGTACGAGGATTTTTAAGGGAAAACGGTTTTGAAATAAACAAAGAGAGCTTCGTCCTCGATGCCGGAAAGTATTATTTCATAATCGATGCAAGGCCTGCCAAGATAAAGAAACCTGCGGTCAAAGAGGATGAGTTTTACGATAACTATTCAGGGTACCTGATTCGCGAAAGCAATCCCCTTTACAGGCAATACCTTGAAGAGCAGTTAAAGCTGACCGAAGGGTATTTGAACAGCGTAAAGGACGACTCCGGCAAGGAAACTCTTAATAAAAAGTACAAGGATTTACAAACAGCACTCTCACTGATGGAGGACTAAATGCCTGTATTAACCATAGAAAAAGAAAAAAAAGAATATCCCACAGGGACAAAGTTTTCAGATATCGTAAAGGAATATCAGCCCGGGTACGATGAGCCGATTGCTTTGGTAAAGGAAAACGGGAAGATTTCCGAACTTTACAAAGAGGCAAAGAAGGATGCAACCCTTGATTTTGTGACACTTTCCGATCCTATAGGTCACAAGACTTACGAAAGAAGCGCAATCATGCTTTGCGTGAAGGCCTTTTACGATGTGACGGGCAAGGATTATTCAAAGAAGGTAAGGGTTGAATTTGTAGTCGGAAACGGCTATTATTGTTCGCTTGAGGGAGATATAAAGGCTACACCCGAACTTGTGGACAAGGTAAAGGCAAGAATGAGAGAACTTGTCTTAATGGATTTACCTTTCCTTAAGTACAACTTCAATAAGGATGATGCAATAGAACTCTTTGAGAAGAATATGTTTTCCGACAAGGCAAGCCTCTTTAAGTACAGAATAGGCTCGAATGTCAATGTTTATGCTCTTGAGGACTATTACGATTACTATTACGGTTATATGCTTTCTTCGACGGGATGTGTTAAGTGGTTTGATTTGCTTCCCTATGACGAGGGATTTATGCTCGTCATTCCGAATGCGCAGACACCCACAAAGCTTGATCCGTACGTTGACAGACCGAATCTGTTCAAGACCTTAAAAAATTCCGAAAGATGGGGGCAGAAAATTGGCATCAGCACGGTCGGAGACCTAAATGATGCAGTCTGCAACGGTTCGATTAACGATTTGATTCTCGTAGAGGAAGCTCTGCAGGAAAGACGTATCGGTGAAATCGCAAAGCAGATAGCGGACAGGGGCGGAGTCAAGTTTGTGATGATCGCAGGTCCTTCTTCTTCCGGAAAGACCACTTTCTCACACAGACTGTCAATTCAGCTTCGCACCTACGGACTGACACCTCATCCGATAGGAGTTGATGATTATTTCGTAGACAGAGAGTTTACTCCCAAGGATGAAAAAGGCGAATACAACTTCGAGTGCCTTGAAGCAATTGACGTAGAGCAGTTTAACAAGGATATGAACAGGCTCCTTGCGGGTGAAACCGTGGAACTTCCTTCTTTTAACTTTAAAGCGGGTAAGAGGGAGTATAAGGGGAATTTCAAGACCTTAGGACCGAACGATATTCTGGTAATCGAGGGTATTCACGGACTCAATCCGAAGATGAGCTATTCACTCCCGGAAGAGAGTAAGTTTAAGATATACATAAGCGCTCTGACGAGCATCAATATAGACGGACATAACCGCATACCCACTACCGACGGAAGACTTTTCAGACGTATGGTAAGGGATGCAAGAACCCGCGGCACCAGCGCAAAGAACACCATAAAGATGT